>JAAXHZ010000083.1 GCA_012270625.1 Dehalococcoidia bacterium
GTCAGGCGCATGATGCCCGCCGACGCCGGCCAGCCCAGCACGATGCACGGCAGTACGTAGTACTTCATGTTCGTCCAAGAAAGCGCGAACGTGCCTTCCGGCGGCCCGCCCGACCAGCCGGGCGGGAACCAACGCAGCCATACCGCGAATATGAGTATGGCCATGACCGCGGTCCAGAACTGCGGCGTTGCCTGCCCAAACAGCGCCAACACGCGCCCGACATAGTCCCAAAGAGTGGCGCGTTTAACCGCAGCCAATACCCCAATGCTGAGACCAACGGTCACTGCGAATATCCACGCGCCAGCCGCGATTTTGAGCGTCATCCCCAAATGTTCGCGGATGATCTCGCTCACCGGCCTCAGCGAGCCGAGCGACTGTCCCATATCGAGACGGACGAGATTCCACATCCACGTCAGATACTGGAGCGGCAGCGGTTTGTCCAACCCAAGATGCCGCTCTATCTCAGCTATCTGCTCTTCGCTCAGCTCCACCTGAGCGTCCCCAATGAAGAGAATCCTCGGGTCCGGTCCGAGCCTGCTGAGGATGAAGATAACTACCGTCGCTCCGATTATGGAGATGAATATGGATAGTGCTCGTCTGGCTAGAAATCTACCCATGGATAGGTCGAATCCTCGCTAGTCAGTCTAGGGTGGCCTTGTTCGGATCGAGTTCGGTTTGTCTGTACGCAGGGCGAACCCAAGAGAAGTTTGCCCTGCGTACTATTGTTCCAGTTGGATGGAGCGCGGTCTGAGAGGCAGGTGCGACTCAAGACCACGCTCCTGAACTTACAACCGCTACTGGCCTGCCGGCACGATGTGCTGAGGCCTGCCCCAGAAGCCGGCTGCTGTAGAGCGCGAATTCCAGGACTCAACTGTTTCAGGGTTGGCTGCGACGCCGCGAGGCGGCTGTACCATACCGGCGTAGAGCTGCCAGTAGTAGTAGAAGTCAACCATGTCGAGGTGCAGGTCTTCACGCGCCTGCTTGTCCCTCTCGCCGTTGATGTTGATGTACATATAGTCGAGGAACTTGCTCTCGAACGAGCAGCCCCAAGCCGGGCGGCTGAAGGTGCTGTCCGACGGAGGCGGAGGCCAGTCGAACGGGTAGTTCGCGGTCTCGACCGAGCAGTTCTTGACCACCGGGTACGCCTGTGTGCGGTCTCTCATGCGAGGCACCACAACTCCGCCGTACTCCTCTGTGAGCAGCTCGACGCGGACGCCAACAGCTTCCCAGTCCGCCGCCACAGCGTCAGCCTGCTCCAGGCAGACGTCGCCGGTCTCGCAGCGGTACTTGTTCATCTTGATCTCGAATCGGATGCCGTCAGACCCGCGCGGGAAGCCCGCGAGGTCCAGCAGACGCTCTGCCTCTGCCTTGTCAGTCGGAACCTCCCACGGCCATTCGTGGTTCGGCTCTACGGCGTTGTCGTACTCTTTGTACTCGATCCATTCGGTGCCGGGGCCGAGTATGTCCTCGGTCATGTCGCCGCTGTACTTCTCGTGCGCCGCCTTGACCATCGCGGCGGTAACCGTGCGCTCAGGACGCCAGCCGGGGAACTTCGGACCCATCAGCTCGAGGTAGATCGGCGTGCCGAGTCCGGCCTGGAGCACGTCCACGATCGCCTGCCGGTCAATGGCGTGGGAGAGCGCCCAGCGAACCAGCCGCGCCTGCTCCATGTCGCTCATGCCGTCAGGGTTGTTCGTGTCCGTGTAGGGGCACTTGTCCTCCCACGGGCAACCTAGCCATGCGTGGTCCTCTGCATACACGATGGACAACCAAGGCTCAATCGCCTCTTCAGTCTTCGCGTTCACGTCCGTCCACAGGTTGCCGGGCCAGATGGCGCTGAGCGTCATCGTGTCCTTGTCAGACATGGTGGTGACGAACTTCAAGCCCTTGCTTTCCAACTCCCGCAGGCGGGCGAAGTCGATCGAGCCGATGTCCGCCTCGCCGGTCTCCATCATCGCCATGCGAGTCGTGATTTCGGGCGCCTGCACAACTACGAACTTGCCGTATAGGGGCGTATCAGACTTGTCCCCACCAGGCCAGTTTTCAGACCAGTGTTCCCCTGGAATCGCGTGGACTTCGCCCTTGGAGTTGGGTGTCCACGTGCCCATGGTGAACGGGCCTGAGCCGACCGGGACCAGCTTGATCGCCTCGGCGCCAACCGCATCGTAGGCGGCCTTGCTGTCCAGGCGAACGGTCGTGTCGTTGATGTCGAACTCGCTGATCGGTATGCCCCAGAAGATGTCCGTTACCAGCGGAGCCTTTACGGTGTAGTCGTCGATTGCCTCCGCCGGGCCGAACGTGCCGCCGAGCTGCGCGCCAATGGCCGCGCCGAGGGACGGGTTAACGACGGCGTTCTGCCTGTTCATGTTCCAGGCCACGTCGTGCGCGGTGATGTACCCAAAGTCCTGGCCCGCGAATGCTTCAGGAGTGTTGACCTTGAGGTCGTCGCGGATGATCAGGGTAAGCTCGGTGCCAGCTTCGTTGATGCTCCATGACTCAGCCGCGAACGGCGTGAGCGGGTCAGTCCCGTTATGGACCAGCAGCTGGTCGAAGAAGCCCATCTGGATCTCGCCCGGGCTTCCACCGTAGGTCTGAACCTCGAAGTCGCCGAACTGTTCCGCAACTTCAGGTATTGCCATCGTGATCGTTATGTCCCTATTCATAGCCGCCGGCGCGGCCGGCGCCGGCGCGGGCGCGGCGGTCGCTGCAGGCGCGGGCGCCGGCGCAGTAGTTGCCACTGGCGCAGGCGCCGGAGCCTGTGTTGGCGCGGCGGGGGCGGCTGGCTCGTCCTCAGCGCTGCACGCTACCATAAGCAGCGCCGCTATTATGAGCAGCGCCAGGGCGGGCACGCCTATTTTCACTAAAGATCGCATTTCTATGTCTCCTTCGTATCCTCCTAACCAATCGTTTGCCAACGTTAGGGCAACATGTTGTAGGCTACTGATAAATTTGTCAAGTGCTGGCGCGAAGAATTGTGGCGTAAAACGACCTGGATAAAGCTAATAGAGTCGCGATTGTACCTCCAGCAGGCAGGCGACATCGGCCTCGTGCTGCTGGCTCGCGGCCTGCTGGGGCTGGCCTGCTCGTCGATCAGCGGATTCATAGTGTGGCTGGCGATATGGTCGTATGTCCACGGTCCCGCCCTTACAGGGACAACGTTTGTGGCCACTCTGGCCTTGGTAGTCGGGACTCCATCCGGCATCGTGACCGCCATCCTGTGGCATAACGCTGAGAGTCCGCGCCGGATCAGGTGGATCTTTGCGTTGATTGCGCTGGCCGTCGCGGTAGTCGCTCCATACGTCGTTATGACCGTGAGGGGTGTTGAGACTCACTACGGCCTGTTTTTTGGGGTACTCCGTCTTCCGGTGATAGACGTCGCCGACGCGCTATACATCATGCTGATTACGTCCGCGGTGGCCGCCAACGTCGTCTCTGGAGCGCTCGCCGCGTACCGCATGGCCAGGTATCGCGAGATTTGACCGGCGTGGAACCCTCCCAGTCGCCCGTTTGACACCTGCCAGAACCCAAACCTACAATTTTGCCGATCCTGTGCAGCCAGGGAGCGATAGCATGTCTCGCCCAGTCCTAAGAACCGCGCTCTGCGACTACCTCGAAATTGAGTATCCCATCTGCCTCGCCGGCATGGGAGGCAGATGGACGCCTCCCGAGCTTGTTGCCGCCGTGTCCAACGCCGGCGGACTCGGAGTGATGGGCGGGTCGGGCATCCAGGTCGATGAGCTTCGTCAGCGCATTCGCAAGGTGCGCGAGCTGACCGACAAGCCTTTCGGCGTCGATCTGCTGCTTCCCGTAGTTACAGGCAGCGTCGAGCGAGACAGCAGGCAGGGGCAGCAGGAGTCCGAGCTGGACGCCGTGCGAAGACAGTACCCGCGGCACGCTGAATTTGTTGACACCCTCATGGCAGAGTTCGGTCTCGACCACGTCGAGCCGCCCCCGCCTCCGGAGGAGACCGGAATCGCGCTAGCCCGGAACCAGGTGGACATGATCCTCGAGGAGGACGTAGATGTCTTTGCCGCTGCCCTGGGCGACCCGGGATGGATGGTTCCCCAGGCCCACGAGAAAGGCGTCAAGGTGATGGGACTCGCTGGCAGCGTCCGCAACGCGCAGCGACAGATCGCTGCTGGAGTGGACATTGTGGTCGCTCAGGGGACCGAGGCCGGAGGGCATACCGGACGAATCGCGACCATGCCGTTGGTGCCGCAGATAGTAGATGCGGTCTCCCCCAAGCCTGTCGTAGCGGCAGGAGGCATCGCGAACGGACGCGGCATCGCCGCCGCGCTCGCTCTGGGAGCCGAGGGGGCCTGGCTCGGCACCGCGTTCCTAGCCGCCAAAGAGTGCGGCATCTACGAGCCTCAACAGCAGTCCATCATTCGCGGCCGCTCCGAGGACTTCATAATCTCCAGGTCATATACAGGCAAGACCGCGCGCCAGTACCAGGGGCCGATCGTACAGGCATGGGCCGAGTCAGGACTGGAACCGCTCGGTATGCCGCTCCAGGGCGTTCTGATGTCGAGCTTCAACCAGGCAGCGGAGAAGGCGCAAAGGTACGACCTGGTGTTCAACCCCGCCGGCCAGGGCGCGGGCATGATCAACGAGGCCCGGCCGGCCGCTGACATCATGGCCGACCTGGTCGATGAGACCATATCCGTTCTCAACGGCATGAAGGAGCGAGTCCATGTCTGAGATGTGTTTCAGTAGCTCCACGAACTTAGACCGAATAGCGGTTGATCCGAAGGTATGCCAGGGTAGGGCAACCGTTCGTGGAACTCGTATCACCGTGGACTTCGTTCTCAAACTTATCGGTAATGGATACAGTGTGGATGAGATCGTCCAAGACTATCCGGAGCTAGACAAAGCTGACGTTCACCAGTGCGCTGCTTATGGCGCCTGGTTGGCAAGTGCCTGAGATTGCCGGTCTAGCTTTACACGATCACCCCCTGCTCCCTCAGCGTCGGAAGCTCTTCGGACGATACGCCAAGCATCTCCGTCAGTATCTCGTCGGTGTGCTCTGAGTAAAGCGGAGCGGCCTCTACCGACACTGGTGACTTCTCCAGCTTCACGGGACAGCCGATCATCCGATAGTCGCCCCGCTCCGAGTCCTCCACGGTGACCAGCATTTCGCGCTCCTCCAGGTGCTCGTTCTCCAGCACTTCGAGCGGAGTGAACACCGGACCGCACCAGGCGCCAGCGGCAGCGAGCGTCTCGAACACTTCCATCTTGGAGCGCTGCATCGTCCACTCTTCGATTACGGCCTGTATCTCGTCAGCGTGCTGACCCTGGTACTCTGCCTCCGTGAAGCGTTCGTCCGTGAGCAGATCTTCTCGACCGATCAGCGCGAGCACCAGCTCCAGCATCGGTCCCCGGATGTGGATCATCACGTAGTCGTCCGGTCCGCCGGGGGCGCATCTGAACACCTGCGGAACGCCGCTCCAGCCCCGCGTGCCCGGACGTCCGCCCCATTCACCCTTGCCCAAGGGGTGGATCATGCTTATCCGCATGAGATTGAGCACCCCGTCCTGCATGGAGACCTCGACCTTCTGCCCCTCGCCGGTGTTGTCTCGCTGTCGGAGCGCGGCCAGAATCCCGATCGCCATGTGGAGTCCCGTGCCTGAGTCACCTGCGCCGACTCCAACGGACATTGGCGGTCCGTCTGGGTAGCCCGTGACGGCCATCAGCCCCGCTGTGGCCTGCGCGGCTATCTCGTAGGACTTGTAGTCCGAGTATGGCCCCCAGGTGCCAAATCCCTTGATAGTGGCGTAGATCACCCGCGGGTTGATCTCCCTGAGCATTTCGTATCCAAACCCCAAACGCTCCATGACCCCTTTGGAAAAATTCTCCAGCACCACGTCCGCCCACTCGACCAGCTTGGTGAAGATCTCGCGCCCCCTCTCGGTCTTGAGGTTCAGCGTCATGGCGCGCTTGTTGCCGTTGAAGATCGTGAAGTACACGCTGTCCTGGTCGGAGCGGTGCGCGAGCTCCCAGCGCGTGCTGTCGCCTCCTGCGGTGTCCTCTACCTTGATGACCTCAGCGCCCAGGAATCCCAGAAGCTGGGCGCATGACGGCCCCGCCTGCACCCTGCTCAAGTCAACTATCTTCACTCCGGCGAGTGCCTTGTCCATCTATACGCTCCTATTAGAACCTCTTCACCAGTTGGACCATGAATCTGAATTGTATCATCAAGCGCCGAGCGCCGAGCCGACAAAACCGCGATTGCCGCGCGCGAAATCAGATGCGACAGCCTTCGCTCGACCTTCGAGCTGGACTTCCAGCAGCTCCATAGAGCCCGATCCCGTCGCCACTGAGACCCTGTCGTCTGCAGACACGAACACCGTGCCTGGGACGGCCCCGACGCCCTCCGGAATCACTCGTCCCCGAACCACCTTGAGAGTCCGTTCGTTCCACGCCGTGAACGTACCCGGCCACGGCGTGAACGCTCGAATTCGGCGCTCGATGGCATCGGCGGACTCGCTCCAGTCCAATCGTCCGTCCTCGCGTTTCAACAGCCGTGTTACCGTGGCTTGCTCTTCATCCTGCTTGGAGGGCGTAATCTCGCCATGCACCCATCTGTCCAGAGTCTGTGCCAACAGCTTGGCGCCGAGGTCGAACAGTCGGCGAGTCAGCGCATCTGCGGTCTCGTCGCTGCCTATGTCGGTTCTCTCTTGGGCCAGAACGGGGCCGGTGTCCATGCCCTCGTCCAGAAGCATGATGGTGACGCCGCTTGTTTCGTCACCTTCCAGGATCGCTGAGATGACCGGAGATGGTCCGCGATGTCTGGGCAGCAGCGAAGGATGGATGTTCAGGCATCCGTATTTCGGGATTTCGAGTACGACGCTAGGAAGAAAAAGCCCGTAGGCCGCGACGACTATTGCGTCCGGCTCCAGCGCTGCGATCCGGTCACGGGCCTCCCTTTCCCTTCTCAGCGAGGCCGGCTGAAAGACCGGCAGGTCAAGCTGTTGGGCGAATGTCTTTACCGGAGAAGGTCTGAGTCTTCGCCCTCTTCCGGCGCGGCGGTCAGGCTGTGTGAATATGCCAACTACGTCATGCCCCCGACTCAGCAAGGCTTCGAGGGCAGGGATCGAGAAGTCCGGTGTCCCCATGAAAACTATCTTGAGCCTTTGCGCTCTCATCGACAGCCCACCTCGGGTTCAGTGATGCCGTGGACGGTCACGCGGTCGCCGACTTCGATTCCGAGTTCGCCCACTTTTCCCGCGTTGATCTCGAGCACGTACTTTATGGGGCTTCTGGGATGATAAGTAGGAAGGGATCCGGAAGACGTACCAGGCGCCGGTGGGGGCACCTCAGTGTGAAGGTCAACCACGACGCACTCCTCTCCAATCCATACGAAGTCCAGAGGGATCAGCATCTCATTCATCCAGAAGCTTGGGACTCTGCTCTGCCTGTACACGAACAGCATACCTGACGAGTCGGGCAGGCTCTCGCGACCGGACAGGCCGCGAGCGCGCTCCTCAGGCGTGTCTGCTATCTCAACGTCGAACCTCGAGCCGTCGATCGAGATCGACGGCCCCGCCGCTCCGTCCGAGTCTGCGCACGCCACGCCGATCAGGACTCCAAGGGCGATGGCGACTTGGATCACGGTCACGTCAATCCGCTCGGTCTGTTCCGATCATGCCATCTGTACCCATGTTGCGCCGTTGCCGCCGCGCTCCCTCGGCTCCGGTCCGAAATCGCTGACTGACCGGTGATAGCGCAGGTGATCTCGCACGACATTCCTCAGCACGCCCGACCCGCGTCCGTGAATTACGCGCAGCTTCGATACCCCATCGCGGATGGCGCGGTCCAGGAACTCGTCCAGGCTGACCTGCGCGTCCGCCGCGCGCATCCCGCGAAGGTCCAACTCGCTGCTTTCCATGGGCGGGGCGAGGTCGGTTGTCACCCGTGGCGTGTCTGCACTGGATTCCTCATCCGGCTCGCTGTCCACTCGCGACAGTCTGTGAAGATCGACGTTAACCCGCACACGACCGATGCTGACCTCCACCTCGTCGCTCTGCCGGTTCATCTCTACGATTTGCCCTGTGAGGTTCATTCCCCTGATGAAAACCGTGTCGCCTTCCTCTAGTGGGCGTGACACGGGCTGCGGTCGCTGGGCTGGCGCAGCCGCCGGAATCTCGATCGAAGCCAGATCACGTCGAATTCGCTCGACCCGATCGTGCGTTTGCGGAGGTCCGCTGCCGACAGTCGTGGGCACGGCCCACCGCAAAGAAGCCTCGGCGCCATCGAGTCGCCGACTGATCTCGCGGAATCGCTGGAGGATGCTTCTTCGGGTAGCCTCAAGCATGTCGTCTCTGTGACCTACCAGAAAATCGACCTGTCGCTCCAGCTCCTGCCGCAGCGACTCGACTTCGGCCTTGGCCACCGCCGCCTGTTCGACGTTCGTCTGGAGCTGCTGACGCTCCCGTTGAAGCTCGCTCAGCCAGTCCTCGAACAGCAGGTGCTGCGGCTCTATCAGGCTTCGCGCCTCCTCCAGGATGTCACTTGGAAGTCCCAGGCGTTCAGCGACCGCCATAGCATAGCTTCTGCCGGGCGCTCCAATGGTCATCTCATACGTCGGCTTGAGCGTATCCGGATCGAGATGGAAGCTCGCGTTCATCATGTCACGCGAGCCATCTGCGAATGCGGCGACACTTCTGTGGTGAGTGGTCACTATCGCAGCCGCGCCTTTGAGCGCAAGATGCGAGACAACCGCTTTTGCCAGGGCCGACCCCTCTTCAGGGTCGGTGCTCGTGCCAAGCTCGTCGAGCAGGACGAGCGACTCTGAGCTTGCGTGACGCAGGATCTTCACGACGTTCTGGATATGCGATCCGAACGTCGAGACAGAGTCCGATATGCTCTGCTGATCACCTATGTCGGCGAACACGCCATCGAATACCGGCAGCGCGCTTCCCTCATCGGCCGCCACCCGAAGGCCAGACTGGTGCATCAACGCCGCCAGCCCTACCGTCTTCATCGCGACGGTCTTGCCGCCTGTATTGGGTCCGGTTATCACGAGCGCGGACCACTCCGGCCCTATGTGCGCGGTCAGCGGCACTGCGTCGTCGTCCAGCAGCGGATGCCTGGCGCGGATCAGCCGGAGTCGCTGTCCCGATCCGGCCGTGCCGGGAGTGACCGCATCGAGCCGACGGCTGTACCGCGCTCGCGCGAGCGCGAGGTCCAGCCTGGCCGTGGTACGGTTGGCGCTCCTGATGTCGCCCGCGACTGCGCCCACTAGAGAGGAGAGGTCTCGCAGCACCCGGGCAACTTCACGCTCCTCTTCGAGCGCAAGCTCCCGCCACCCGTTGCAGAGCTCGACCGTCGTGAACGGCTCCACGAAGACTGTCGCGCCGGTGTTCGAGGCGTCATGAACGATGCCGGACACCCGATGGCGTCTGTCGGCCCGCACCGGTACGACGAGCCTGTCGCCCCTGACCGATATGATCGGCTCCTGGAGCGCTTCTCTGCCGGTGTTGGAGTTTATGAACCGCTGCAAGGCTTCCGTAACGTGCTCGTAAGCCGACCTCACCTGGCCGCGCAGCGCCCTGAGAGATGGCGTCGCGTCGTCTGAGACGTCTCCGCGCACGTTGATCTTCGAGCGAATCTGACGCCTCAGCTCCCTGAGATCGGGGATCAGCCCGGCCATCTCCGCCATTATTGGAGCGGCCCGCTCCGCTCTGGATATCGAGTTCCGCGCCCTCGCATGGACCTCGAGTGAGTCGGCGACAGCCAGAAGCTCGGCCCCGCTGAGTGTGCCGCCCAGCGCGGCTCGCGTCACGGATTCGCTGGTGTCGGAGTCAGAATCGAGGCTCAGGTCTCCGATCTCTTCGAGCAGGGCGCAAGCGTCGGCCGTCTCGTCCTGAAGCCGTCCGACCTCCACCGGGTCGAAGGACGGCTGTGTCTCCAGGGCAAGTCTGCGCGCTTCGTGAAACGTCGTCTGATCGGCAAGCCGCAGACGTATCTCGTCGAAGTCGAGCAGTTTCAGCGCGGACGCGCGCAACTCCGCTAGCTCGGCGGCTTGCGCACTCTCAGATTCGGGGCTGTGTGATGGATGCAATGCCGTGCTCAACTCCACCGCCAATTGTAGCAGGTGGTGTCCGCTGTACGGCTTTATGGGTCAGCCATCAGTGTGTTTTGCATACAGTGTTGACGCAGTTGTCAGCAGCTATAGCGGGACGACGCGATGGCCTGCCTCTTTATTGTCTCATTCCCTTCAGTCGCACTGCCGGTAGCCTCTTGAGTGTCTGGTTGCGCGGGTCCACCTCGATGCCCACCGACTCCAGAGCGGTCACTCCGAGCAGGGGTTCTGTATCCGGCTCGCCGAATACGACTGTTGCCCCAACCAGCTCCCCCATAAATTCCACTTGGGCGACAGCGATGCCCATTCGGACCTCGCTTCCGTCGGCCAGTTCATAAACCCGTTGTGCCCTGGGCGTGATGCCTATGGACTCCAGATGCTGTCTGGGCACGAGGCAGTCAGTAGCCCCAGTATCGACAAGGAACAGCCCTTCCCAGACCCTATCCGGTTCCGCCGGGTTCCGTATGCCGACAGTCACGTGTACCGCTCCCATTCCGTTATCTCCCCAGACTTCCTTCAGTTCAGTAATTACACACCCGGCTAACCGCGATGGTTAGGCTGTGTTTTTCTGCCCAGCGGTTTGGCCGACCGGTGGGGAGCCATCCCCACTGTCCGTCGATTTCGGACATGCCGCGCCCTGAATGTTGCGCGCTGTTCTACCGAAAGACGTCGAATATATTGTACAGGCTCAACCTGCTCCACGTATGTCCACCACCCCATCTACGACCAGAATCCGCAACGCGCCAAGAATAGCCTGACTGATTCCATCATCATCTAGCTGTTTGGACACACCTACGGCGATCCTTCGGACAATTTCACCAACGCTCCGGTTGCCGTCGATCTTGGCGATCAGGTTGGCCACCAGAGGGCTGACTGCAACTCCTTCCGGTCTCTGTGTGCTGACCAGCACGTCGCTCCACTGGAATTCTCCATCGGCGAAGATCGGCCTGCGATCGACGGCGACGTTACCCGTCAGGTGGGGTACGGAGTCCAGGGTCAGACTCGCGTCGAGGTGGCTGGCCCTCTCCAGCCGCTCCGACTCCAAAGCTCGGATCGAGTTCCTGAAAGCCTCTGGCAGGTCCCCTCGCTCCAGCACCGCGCGCTCGTATCCTCGCGCGGACTGTCCGGCGACGGCACGAATGAAAGACTTTCGCGCCTCTTCATCTTCAGATGCTCCAAGAATGCGACGACTCTCCCAGAAGTACGACTCCACGCTCCTGTTGCTGGCATAGAACAGCGCCGCAAGCTCCCTGAAGTGGCTGTACTCTGTGTGGTACAACTCCTGATACACACGGGCAGCGGGGCTGCGCATGGACGGGTCTCGCCGAGATGCGTCAATGTAGGCGGCAGCCATCACCGCAGACATCATCGCCAGGTGGACTCCTGACGAAAACAGTGGATCGACGAAGCAAGCGGCATCTCCGACGAGAATCCACCCGTCGCCGACCGTCTTCGACGATGTGTACGACCAGTCCTTTACGACCTTGGGGCGGCCCGTGAGTCGCGCGCCGGACAGCATATCTCGGCTTCGGTGGGCAGAGTAGAGCTGACTGCGAAAGAACCCGTTGACTCCGTGCTTGGCGATCCCAGACGTGCCCTGTTCGGAATCGACCACGACCCCGACGCTGGTCATGTCTTCTCGCAGCGGGATGTTCCACACCCATCCACCCGGGTAGGACTCGATGAAGATATTGCCTTCGTCCGGTGAAGGCAGCCTCTCCGATTCCCTGAAGTAGCCATAGACTGCCATGTTGCGGAAGCGATCGTCCCACTGGCGTAGTCCGAGCGTCCTGCCGATAATTGCGGACTGCCCACTGGCGTCGATAATCCAGTCGGCTTCGATCG
>JAAXHZ010000084.1 GCA_012270625.1 Dehalococcoidia bacterium
CAGAAGGCGTTGATATCCTTCCGGCGAGCCTCCTCTAGCGCCATTCGCGTATCGTGGACGGCGTACTCTTTCTCGACGCCTTCACGGCTGTAGCCCCTGTCCTGAGGGCGTCCGTCGCTGACCAGGAACAGGATCTTGGTCCTGGCGTCGGCCCTTTCGAGTTTGGAGATCGTGTGCCGAATCGCCGGGCCCATGCGGGTGGCGTGTAGAGGCGCGACACGGTCTATCCGCCGCTTCACTCGGTCAGAGAACGGCTCATCGAGGTCCTTGATCGTGTAATACTCGACGTTCTCACGACCGTAACCTGAGAAGCCGTAGATGCCGTAGATGTCTCCAATGGCCTCCAGCGCGTTGACAATCAGAACGATCGACTCTTTCTCAACGTCGATAATCCGCTTGTATGAGCGTCGAGCCGCCTCGCCGCGGCGCGTGCGCAGCCACACCATGTACTCAACCGGATCGTCCGGCGCGTCCCAGTCGTCAGCGGTCCGCTTGCCCTCGTCGATGGCCTCCGCTGTAGATGCGCTAGTATCGATGAGGAACGCTGCCGCGACCTCGCGCTGCACCTTGTTCCTTCGCCAGTAGAACTTGTCGGAGGGGCTGGCCCCGGTCTTCATGTCCACGATGGCCTCGATGAGGTCGTCGATGTCGATCTCCTCGCCATCCTCCAGCTTGCGGACGCGGCGGAACATCTCGGGCACCATCATCTCGAACTGGCGGCGTATCCGGGATACCAGCCCTCCGTAGCTGTGCAGAGTAGCGCCATAGAAGTTGGGGTCGCCCTCTGCCATCGTCTTCTGTCTGACAACACACCAGCGCGGCTTGTAGTCAGCAGCCCTGAAGTCCCACTCGTCGTACACGAAAGTCTGAGGCTCATTGGCCTCTAGCGAGTCACCGTCCTCATCGATGTGCACGAACGGCCCATTACTGAAGTCAGGATTGTCGGGAAGCTGCATCCCCGCCTCTTTCAGCAGGTTGTCGGCGAACATGCCCTGCGTCTCCTGAAGGTCTCCCTCGACGGCTTGGAGATCCAGCTCCGCGCTGTTCTGAAGCAGCTCTTCGAGCTGCTCCTGCGTGATTGGCTCTCCATTGGCCTCAGCCCCAGCTTCCTGCCGCATCCTGAGCTGGGTCAAGAGCTGAACGAGCTCGGGCTTGAAGTCACCTCGGTAGTCCACCTCTTCGGAAGATTCGTAATCCTGCTCTTCATCGGGACGCAGCTCCATGTCCATTCCCATGGCCATCTGCTGGAGCAATTGCTGCATGTCGTCAGGATCGGAGTACTCTTCGTCCTGCTCATCTTCGACATCCACGTCGTCCCACTCATCCGGCGGCACTTCCTCGTTGGGTATCGAAGATATGATCGCGTAGATACGGAGCGTCGCTTCGGCGGTATCTTCGACCATGGCTTCGGCGTCCAGGATCTGGCGCGCGACCGCGGCGACCTGCAACGCCTGATCCACGTAGTCGCTCGGCGCGGGGATCTCTCTGTACTGCTGCAAACTGAGCCGCACGAGGAACTCGACGAGCGCCTCGCGCGCGGGCATCTCGGTGATTTCAGGGCGTCCCTCGGACGAGTCCATCTGCACTCGCGCATAAGCGGCCTTGATGCCCGGGTACTCGTACTTGACCCTGAAGTCGAGCCGACCATCTTCTACGACTGTGAAGATGTCCAGGGCGAGCTTGCGGTCCTCGAACAGGTTGAAGAACCTCTGCATATCGGTGATCCATGCCCTCTCTAGGCCCTCACCGACCAGCTCAGAGGCATCTTGCGCTTCCGGCACAGGCGACTGTTCTCCGCGCTGGCGCTCCACCTCGTGTCTGCGGTCCTCGAACAGCGCTGACGGTCTTTCGAACTCGAAGAAAAAGCTGCCGAACTCCAAGTGCGCGACCTGATGCGTGGAAACGACCTTGAACCATGAGAAGTTCTCGTCCTTGGTATGGTAGCGGTCCACCACGTCAGGCAGGAAAACCGTCGAACCCTCCGTGGTCGGCGACTCGGCTGATACCCAGCCGATGTTGCGGTCCACGAGTTCCGGCGAAGAAGCGAGCTTGACCTCCTCACCTGCGAGGCCTCGGCAGTACATCTCCATTATGGTCTTGATCCGGTCGAACTCCACGCCGGACGACAGCGCCTCGATCATCGTCTCCGAATGGGCAGACTCGATCTTGAAGTACGCGAGTCCGCCGTCTGGATTCTGGCGCAGCAAGCTGACGCCCTCCTCGTACCATCTCTCGAACTGGGTCATGGTCAGGCGATCCATGACCTGCGAAGATGCCTCGATGAAGCTTGGGACCGCCTCGGGCGATTCGGCAATCAGCCGCTCAGCGAGCGTCAGCACCCTCGAGTGAAGCTCGGGATCGATCTCGGCGAACGCCTGAGATGTCTCCAGCATAACACCCGGAATGTTCGAGCCGCCCTTGTGAACGAGGTCTTCAGCGATCTTTAAGAACCTGAAGCGCTGCTCAGGGTCTATCTTGGGCAGCGCCTTCGCCCCAGCGTCAAAGAAGCTCTTCACCTCGCGCCAGCCGGAGTCCACCAGCGCCGAGGCGAGTGTTATGAACGCAGTCTTGTCCTCTCCGATTAGCGGGAATATCTGAGTGCCGAGCGCGAGACATTCGGACGCCAGATCGTAGGATCTGTGCGCGAGCGCGTCCAGGAACGCAACGAAGCGCTCCAGCTCCGGGAACGTCAGGCTCTCCATCAACGCGGGACTGTAAGTGAAGAACTTGCAGGCTAGAGTCGAGGACTTCCATGTGCCCTTGTACAGGCTGCCGCCAAGGGTTGCCCAGCTCTCGATGTGGCGAGAGCGCAGCTTGCTCATCGCCGCAGGCGACGCCTCGAAGTAGGCGGCCGCCAGCGTGGGAGACTCCTTGCAGAGCTTGGCCCCGCAATCGGTCCAATTCATGAAGTAGCTGAACGGCATGTACGCTACCACTTTGGGACTCACCCGAAAGTATTGCGAAGTCGCCTCCCAGGACCGCACCGTCTGATCGGCGATCTTCAGTCCCGCCTGTCCCCAAAGCAGGATGTTGCCATCCTCCATGGTGCGCGGCATCTTGGAACGAGCTTTGTCGAACTCTTCCACCACCGGAGCCGGAAATCGGCGGAACTCAGTCCTGAGCTGCTCTAACGTGGGCGTCTGTTCGTTACTCACGAATCCTCCTTACACTGGCAACTCTGCGGTCACACTGAGGAACTGGTCCAGTATCCTTGCGGTAGCGCCAAATATAACATGACCTTCGTACACGAATACAGGCATCGTCCG
The DNA here is from genome assembly GCA_012270625.1 of Dehalococcoidia bacterium. The sequence goes on from JAAXHZ010000084.1 coordinate 3,267, forward strand.
AAACGTATCTCCTTCCAGATGCGTCTCGACCCTGTAGGCGCTCGGATCTCTGAGATGAGTCAGCGGAACGGTCAGCACCTCCGCGACCTCGATGCTTGATGGCACAAAGCAGTAGTCAGACGGCACCATGCCCACGTAGGTCGAGATCATAAACCTGGTTATGGTGGGTGTGTCGTCGAGCCTGCCAATGATGTCAACGTCGTCAGGATCGATGCCCATCTCTTCGTGGGCCTCCCGCAGAGCCGTATGCAGCAGAGACTCATCGTCAGGGTCGGCCATCCCCCCGGGAAAAGAGATCTCCCCCTTGTGGTGCTCCACCTGCTGGGAGCGTTTCTGCAACACGACGTGGAGATCGCCCTCAACAGGATACAGGGTTAGCAGGACGGCGGCTGGGGCCATCGAGTGGCCCTCCGCGATCGTCACTGAGCGACTCTCCAGGACGCGCCTGGCGCTGGCTATGAATTCAGAGCCCAAGTACGGGCCTCATCCCACGCCCGCCACCAGCGGACGGTCTCTGCTACTCGAAAATCGACGTGGTGAGCTCTTCGATGCTGCGCTGGATGTTGAAGTCGTCCGTGACCGCCCAGTTGACCGCGACCTGGCAGGCGCGCCGGGGAGCTATGCCGTGCGCGATCATCTGCCCAGCATAGATCAGAAGGCGGGTGCTGGCGCCTTCGGCCAGGCCATGCTCCTTGAGATTCCTGATCTTTTCACCGAGCTTTGCAAGCTGGAGAGCGGTGTCTTCGTCGGCTCCAGACTCGTGAGCGATGATCTCGGCCTCGGTGTCGCGCGGCGGGTAGTCGAATTCGATCGAGATAAAGCGCTGCCTGGTGCTGTGCTTCAGATCCTTGAGCGCGCTCTGATAGCCCGGGTTGTACGAGAGGATCAGCAGGAACCCGTCAGCGGCCTCCAACAGCTCGCCGCGCTTCTCCACCGGCAGAATCCGGCGATGATCGGTTAGCGGGTGGATGAGGACCGTCGTGTCTTTGCGGGCCTCGACGATCTCGTCCAGATAGCAAATGCCGCCCGCCTTGACTGCGCGCGTCAGGGGGCCATCGATCCAGACGGTCTGATCGCCTTCGAGCAGGTAGCGTCCCACAAGGTCGCTTGCCGTGAGATCCTCGTGGCAGGCGATGGTCACGAGCGGCAGGTGGTCGCGATCATCGACGGCGGTATTGCCGTTTCCTGACGCGCCCGGCCCCGGCTGCTGTCTGATCTTGGTGAGAGGCTGTCCCAGCCTGTACGACATGTACTCGACGAAGCGAGTCTTGCCACAGCCTGTCGGTCCCTTGAAAATTACCGGTATCTTCTGCGCGTAGGCGGCCTCGAACAGCTCGATCTCATCTCCAATCGGAACGTAGTATGGTTCCTCGGTGAGGTGATACTCCTCGATAATGTAGCTCCGAAACAGCGTCCGAGTTGGTGATGTCATCTGGCTTTCCGGTCTCCTTGTACTCTTGATTCGACTCGCTGACTCCACTGATCCTTTACCGCGATCTGAAGCTCACTCTCACCGGAGTCGTTCACGATGACGACGTCGGCATGGGTCACTCGCTCTTCCTGCGGCATCTGTGATTCGATTCTCGCTCGCGCCTGATCCGGAGATAGGCCGCGTCCGGTCAACCTGGAATACACCTGTTCCATTGGTGAAGTTATCACCCAGATCTCGTCG
>JAAXHZ010000085.1 GCA_012270625.1 Dehalococcoidia bacterium
GAAGGCTGACCCGTCGTGCCGATGGTCATGAGCAGCTCGCCGTCACGGGTGAACTTGGTAATGGTGTGGATGCCGTCGTCCACGCAGTAGATGGTGTCATCCGGGCCGACGTATATGCCGTGAGTGCGGTCTCCGAAGATGCCCTTGCCGAAGCCTCGAACGAAGTCACCGTCCTGGTTGAAGACCATGACTGGGAAGTCGGGGTTTCTGCTGAATGCGTAAACGTCGTCTTGGGAATCTACGGCGACACCTGGAGTCTCGATCAGCCTGGCTCCCTCCGGCAGCTTGTGCCAGTCAAGGATATGCTCGTACCTGAAGTCACCTTCGCCTAGAATCGCGCCCATGTTCGGTCTCCTTGCGTCTACAGCGGGGTCGGTTGTGTGATAGCTCTACGGAATGTCTGTCGGACGCGGATCAGTACACGTGTCCCTGTACGGAGGCGGCGATAGACGTCTCGATGTCGTGGATCGCCTGTGACATGGACTGTCCGATCAGGTCCAGCCTGCGCACCTGCTCGATGCGATCGGACGCCTGTCGGGACTCACGTGAGGACAGCAGCTCTCTGAAGATGCCGCACGCATCAGCCAGGCAGATCAGCATAACGTCTCGCGGATCGGGGATCTCGTCGCTGAACAGCACCCCCATGATGCGCAGCTTGACTTCGCGCACGGCCCTGCCGTCGATGGTGGGGTAGCGCCTGGACTTGAACACCCACATGAAGCGGTCGTCCTGGCGTTCCAGGACGCCGACGTCAACCAGTCGCGAGAGGGCTTCCTCCCGGATGTCGTATGCGTGTTGCGCGGTGTGCTCCACCCAGAAGCGGACGTCTTGCTTCTCGCCTTTGGCTATGGCGGACAGCGTAGAGTCGAGCAGGCCGTCGCCTACGGGAGTGGCATCGACCAGGATGAGGTGCTCCAGGTCCGTGTCGATGCGGTTCTCCATGGCCAGATCCATCAAAACGCTACCAGCGATGGCGTATTCCATCGACCAGCTGGGGACACGCACGAACCTGCCATCGTCATCGTTGAGCATGAGCAGGATGATCTCCTCTACCAATCTCAGCATTGTGCTTGTCATCTCCTTGGCAACGTGCCTGTGCCGAGGTCGCCGCCACTGCTTGTCCAGGAATTATCCATATCGGGTATCTCGGAACGATTATAAACAACAGGCGAAGAATTCAACAGTGCGTTGTTAAGGAGAAAAGAGCATGCAGACTGAGATCACTCGGGCTGTGTTCCCAAGTCGAGCGCGGATGCGATTGCCTCGCGATCGGCGTCACTGGTGGAACCGGTGTCGCGCTCGGCCAGCTCGCGACGGGCGACGCGGTCGAATCTGCCGGCGTCGGCTGCTCTCGGGTCTGTCGCCGCAAGCATGGCAGCTGGTCCCACGACCTGTCTCGCGGTGTCCGACAGCGCTGAAGCGGCTGACCGGCGTGACATAGATGCGAGGGGCACGGCAGTCTCTTGCCCAATTCCGGTCTGTTCGAGCCAGGCGGACCGCATTCTCAGCAGGCGCGATACGCGACTTGCGATGTATGCCTCGACAAGCAGCTGGGCACGAATCGGATCTGCGCCCAGATCGTTGGAGCGGGCGTACTCGATGAGCGCGTCGGTCTCGGACTCGACCCATGATGGCAGGTCGGCGCGCGGGTCGAGCGTCACCCTCGCGCTGAGCGCTCGGTGTCCCTCGCCCTCCGGTCCCAGCGCATCGGTTCGCAGCGACCACACGTCATCGAAAGTTACAGGGGTGGGCGCCGCGGCGGTCAGCGTCTGTGCGGATGGGTAGGTTATGCCTTGTGAGCTTGCGTCGATGACCATGCAGACGGGTTCTGGCGGGTCCGAGCTGGAGTCGATCTCGGGTTGGATCAGCGCCACGGTCCAGAGAATGTCGGGACGAGTCCCGTGCCCTGTGTACATACCCGTGCCGTTCAGGAGATAGCCGTCGGCGTCGGGGGTCGCGGTGATGCCGACTGAATCCGGGTCGAGGACGATGTCGCCGTCAGGCTGTGGCGAAAGGGCGATCCGATGTCTCCAGACAGCGCTGGCGCCCGTCGCGAGCGATCGGACGAGGTCGGCCCTGTGGCTTATTGAGTCCCAGCTGCGTATGGCGCGCCTGAGGGCCTGAGCCTCACCATCGACCAGCCACAGCAGTCCACGACGGTTCATCTCCTCCAGGATGATAACGGTCTGGTCAGGTGACAGTCCCGCGCCGCCGTTGGAGGCAGATTCGGACGGAGCCAGCCAGCCCTTGCGTCCGAGCTTCATCGACAGGTCGGACAGCGAGGATGCGCCATTTGGAGATTCGATCAGCGCGTCCACATTGGCGGGCACGTTGCTGTCGAGCCACTCGGACACCTGTGTCCTGAATCGCTGCTGCTCTGCTGTGTACTCGTATGAGAAGTCCATGGACGATCACAGGTTCCTGTACACGTCGCCTCGAGGCCCAATTTCCCTAATTCGTATGGATAGATTGTTCCCATCCACTGTGTACAGCAGTCGAAGATTGGATAGACGGTTTCTATAGTATCCCGGGTAACCGCGCAATGGCTGCGAATGGGGATGGGAGATCGGATCAACCCTGATCTCTGCAATCCGATCGTTCACTCGCCTGATCATGTTGGCATCAGCCCTCTGAAGGTAGCGTCTCGCACGCCTAGAGAAGGTGATCTCATACATCGGTTCTCTTGATGTCTTCCCACCTGAAGAATTCACCCCGCTCGAACTCTTCATCAGTCTCCCGGAGTATTCTGATCTCCTCCTCGGTTGGTTCGACTGGAATGTTCAAGAGGGCTGTCGATCGCAGTACGTCCACCGCCTCGTCCAGTATCTCCCCGCCCATGTGCTCTGCCAGCCTGTGGAGATTGTCTCGAATCTGGTGAGAGTGCATCTCGCTTTCCCTCGTTGACCCGATTGCTACCTCTGAGTCGTCAGATTGGGCAAACTTGTCAATGTGAAGTTTACGCTTGGCAAGTTCGAGCCTTTCGATCTCGATCGCATCGAAGTCCTCGGGAAAGTCCGGAACTCGCGAAATATAGTAGGCCGCCTTCCTCAGCATATCGTCGGGAAGCATGTCTATGAGCCCGCGCATCTCTTTGAGCAGGCTCTCAGCCATATTCGGCTCAGCGGACTTCGCGGGGTTGCTCGGTTCGACCATTCTGCGTGTGCTGAAGTTAGGCATGTTATCCCCTCAACTCGGCGTTGAGCTCTCGGCGGAGCTGGCGCACGATGTCGCGCTGAAAGTGGTCGATCTGCTCGGACGTCAACGTGCCGCGGTTGGACTGGAAGACCACTCGGAACGCGACCGACTTGCGTCCATCCGCAACGCCCTCTCCGGCGTAGATGTCGAACGGCGCGCTGCGGACCACCAGCGCGTGGCGGTCTATGATGCGCTGTATGCTGGCGGCTGGAACTTCGGTATCCACCACGACTGCGAGGTCACGGTACGACTCAGGATACCTGCTCGCGCCCTGGTGGGTCTGGCGCAGGTCTCCAACCACTGAGAGCAGTGCGTCCAGACTGATCTCGAACATCGCCGCAGGGTAGCCTTCCAGGTCGTAGCTTTCGAGAAGGGGTGCGCGCAGCTCTCCAATTACTCCAAGCTCCGCTCCGCCAGAGGCGATCCGGGCTGTCCGACCCGGCTGCATGATCGAGTCTGCCGAAGGCTCGTATGCGACTTCGACGCCGAGCCTGCTGAAGGTATATTCCAGCGCACCCTTGGCGTCGAAGAAGTCCATGACGCCTGAGTCCGTGACCCACGACTCTGTGAATCGAGGACCGGACACCACGCCGACGAGCATCTCCAACTCGTCCGGCAGGTCGCGCTCCTTCGCCTCGGGCTTTGGGATGTACACGCGGCCGACTTCGAAAATCCGCACTCCTTCGCCCTGAGCGATCCTGCGGTTGTAGGACAGCGTGCCAAGCACATTCGCCCGCAGAGTGGTGCGCATGTACTCCCACTCGCGGCTGAGTGGATTGGCGATACGAAGCGGTGGAGCAGTGTCTGAGAGCGCGTCCACTCGGGACAGGTTGTCGAGGGTAGTTGGGGAGTAGGAGATGGTCTCCTGCATTCCGGCGGCGGCCATCAGGTCACGCACCAAGTCTTTGAGCTGGGTCATCGGCTGGGGCTGCCAGTGCGGGATCGCGCTCGACAGCATGGTTGTGGGCAGAGAGTCGTATCCGACGATCCGCGCGACCTCCTCGACGAGGTCGTCTTCTATGGAGATGTCGGAGCGCCAGTATGGCACCTTGAGCCAGAGCGTGTCCGAGCGTTCCGCGGACGGGGCGGCCTCGACCGTCTCGATGAGGTCGATCAGTCCGCCGGGCGCGTCGGTCTCCTCGAATCCTAGAGACTCCAGCACCCGTCTAACCTGGGACACGGGATAGTCCACGCCGAGCACCTGCCTGATGCGGGCGCGGCTGATGCTGACAGTCGGAGGCTCTCGCCTATTGGGGTAGAGATCTATGATGCCCTTGGCTGCGGCGCCTCCGCACAGATCGACCATGAGCTGTGTCGCGCGTCGAAGACCAATCGGTGCGAGCGCGGATCTGATGCCGCGCTCGAACCTGTCTGAAGCGTCCGTGCGCAGGTCGAGCGCCGTCCGGGTGAGCCGTGTGTTGACGGCGTTGAAGCTGGCCGACTCCAGGAGGACAGACGTGGTGTCCTCGGTCATCTCGGAGTTGGCGCCACCCATCACCCCGGCGAGACCGACCGCGTCGTGAGTGTCCGAGATGGTGAGCATGGGCGGGCTGAGCTTGCGTTCCTGTCCGTCAAGCGTGGTGAGCATCTCGCCCTCGCGGGCCGCGCGAACGATGATCGTCGCGTCTCTGCACTTCTCGAAGTCGAAGGCGTGCAGGGGCTGGCCGTACTCGAGCATGACGTAGTTGGTGATGTCCACGACGTTGTTGATGGGACGCTGTCCGGCCTTGATGAGCGTGTCCTGCATCCATTGGGGTGATGGGCCGATCTTCACGCCGGTAATCAGGCTGGCGGTGTACCGGTAGCAGAGGTCTGGGTCGGCTATCTCGATGGTGACCTGGCTTTCGATGTCGGGGCCTTCTTCCGGGTACGAGCGGTCAGGTTCGGTCACGCTCTCACCGGTGATGGCCGCGACCTCGTGGGCGACACCTAGAATAGAGAGGCAGTCGGGCCGGTTGGACGTGACCTCGGCGTCCAGGATGGCGTCTCCGAGATAGTCCGCCAGTGGCGTACCGACTGGAGCGTCGTCGTTCAGCACGAGAATGCCTTCATGGTCCTCGCCGAGTCCGAGTTCCAGCACAGAGCAGACCATTCCAGCTGACTCGACTCCCCTGATGCGGGCGCGCTTGAGTGTCTCCATTCTGCCTGAGCGCGGACTGAACAGGGTCGCGCCCTCTCTTGCGAAGGCGATCTTCTGTCCGGCGGCAACGTTTGGCGCGCCGCAGACAACGGTTGCGGTCTCGCCGCCGCCTATGTCCACGGTGGGCAGCCGGAGCCTGTCGGCGTTGGGATGGGGATCGACCTTCAGGACGTGACCGACCACAACGGAGTCAGGTTCCCAGCTCGCGCCGATGACCTCGACGTCGCCGATCTCGATGCCGGCCATCGTGAGCTTGTGGGCGAGGTCATCGGGGGAGTCGGTAACTGGGACGTAGTTCTTGAGCCAGGAGATGGGTACTAGCAT
>JAAXHZ010000086.1 GCA_012270625.1 Dehalococcoidia bacterium
GTGTCGCTGCACACGCGGCAGCCCTGTCCGTCGCACAGGAAGCAGTCTATGGACATGTCCACGCCCGGCTCCACGAATGGGAAGTAGTCGCAGCGGAAGCGCACCTTGCGGTCCACTCCGAAGACGCGGCGCGCAAACTCGAAGAGTGTGCCCTTGAGGTCTGTCATGGTTATGCCGCGATCGACCGCGAGGCCCTCGATCTGGTAGAAGTGCCACTCGTGACTGGGGTCGGTCGCCTCGTACCTGTAGCACTTTCCTGGCACGACGACGCGCACTGGCGGACGAACGCTCTCCATGATCCGCGCCTGCATGGGCGAGGTGTGAGTGCGGAGGAGCATCGGGCGTTCGCCGTTATCGTCTTCGTAGTCGATCCAGAGCGTGTCCCACATGTCGCGGGCTGGGTGACCCTTGGGGATGTTGAGCATCTCAAAGTTGTAGTGGTCCCACTCTATTTCGGGACCCTCGACGACGCTGAATCCCATCGAGGCGAACGCTGCGCATATCTCGCGCACGATCCTGGTGGTGGGATGGATGCCGCCTCTCGGCACCGGCCAGCCGGGGAGTGTGACGTCTATTGGTTCCTCGGACTGTTCTGACGCGGCGCGCTTCAGCGCGTCCTCGGTAGAAGCCATCGCGTCCTGGAGGGTCTGGCGCAGCGCGTTCGCGGCGGCTCCGGCTGCGGGACGGTCCTCAGGGGGCAGCGATCCTATTCCCCGGAGCAGCTGGGTCAGCTCGCCGCGTCGGCCCAGGAATGAGAGGCGCCACTCGTCGAGCGCTTCGAGGCTGGAGACCGCGCCCAGCTCATCCAGCGCTTTGGATTGCAGCGATTCGATCTGACTGGCGATGCCGTGCTCGTTCATAGGGTCTCCATCTGGGCAGTAGCCGGATGCGTCCAGATTATAGGTTTGGGCTGAAATTGGGGTCAAGGAAGGGAGAGAAAATTGCACTTATGCAATTTTCGAGGAGTGAGTGGAGAGGAGTGAGGAGTGAGAGTCTCCCCCGCCCATCCCAATGATGACGCATCGGGGACTTATGAAATTTTCTCAAGGAAAGGAACGTCGTGTTGCCCGTCTGCGATGGTGGTAGTACCATCGGAGTAGCTGCGATGGGGCGACATTTGGATGGCAACCCATCTTTCAACACAATTCGTAAGGAAGAAAAAATGTCCTGGAAGAAGAACGCAGGCAGCCCGTTCGAGACGTACAAGCACGACGCGGTCGCGACCAACGGGATGGTGTCCACCAACCACCCGCTCGGTTCGGCGGCCGGCCTGGAGATGCTCGCGATGGGCGGGAACGCGATGGATGCCGCTGTGGCGTCCGCGTTCGCGCTGAGTGTCGTCGAGCCGATGATGATCGGCATATTCGGAGCTGGGTTCATCAATTTCTACAACGCCGCTGACGACGAGTTCGTCAATATCGACAACTACTCGGTCGCGCCCCATGCGGCGACGCCGGACATGTACGAGACAATCTCTGACACTTGGCCCGACTACATGGAGACCGCTAACCGCGCCAACCTGGTCGGCTACAAGGCTGTCGGGGCGCCAGGAGCGCTGAAGGGCTGGTGCTACGCTCAGGAGCGGTACGGGAGGCTTGGATTGGACACCGTAATCCAGCCCGCTATTCGGTACGCCCAGCGCGGATTCCCGGCCAGCCAGTACCTGGTGGACATCATTCACCAGAGCAGCGGAGACCTGGCGATGTTCCCAGCGAGCGCGGAGGTCTTTCTTGCCGGTGGGACGCCGCCGTCTGTGGGCGACACCATCTTCAGGGCTGACTACGCCTGCACGCTGGAACAGGTCGCCCGACACGGGCCGGACGTGCTGTACGGGGGCAGCATTGGTCAAATGGTGATAGACGACATGGCCGCCAACGGCGGGATCATCACTTCCGACGACCTGAGCGACTACCGGATACACCTGCGCGAGCCGGTCAGGGGCACCTACAGGGGATATGAGATAGTCTCGATGGCCCCAACCAGCTCGGGCGGCACGGCGATCGTCGAGATGCTGAACATACTCGAAGGCTTCGACATGGCAGGCGCGGGGTTCGGAACGTCGGAGGGCGTGCATCTGCTGGCCGAATCTATGAAGATCGCGTTCGCGGACCGGTTCGAGTACCTGGGTGATCCGGGCTTCGTGGAGGTTCCGGTGGCGGCGCTGACGAGCAAGGAATACGCAGCTTCGAGACGCGGTGAGATCGATCCAGGCTCGGCACAGTCTTATACCTACGGCAGCCCCTCGGCTTACGTGGGAGAGGGGGCGGACACGACTCACCTGACGGTGGCCGACGCCGACGGCAACGTCGTATCGACCACACAGACCATACACGCGGCGTTCGGCTCCAAGGTGACGACGCCGGGCACCGGGATGCTGCTGAACAACACAATGAACATATTCGACCCCCATCCGGGCAACGCGAACTCGATCGCTCCCGGCAAGCGCATGGTCAGCAGCATGGCTCCGACCATAGTGATGAAGGACGGCAAGCCTTTCATGGCGCTGGGCACGCCAGGCGCGACACGAATATTCCCGTCGGTGCTTCAGGCCATCATCAACGTCATAGACCACGGCATGACCCTACAGGAGGCAGTCGAGGCTCCGCGCGTGTGGACACAGGGGCAGGCGCTGGAGGTCGAGGGCGGCATCGCTCCGAATGTCCGGGAGAAGCTCACCGAGCTCGGCCATGAAGTCCAGGAGGTCGCGAAGGTCGCCGGAGGGATGAATGGCGTGATGATGGACCACCGGCGCGGGGTTATTCACGGCGCGGCCTGCTGGCGCGCCGACGGCACACCGGCGGGATTCAGCGGAGGTTCGGCCAAGCCCGCGTCTGGGGACGCGCTGTACAGATTCTAGGAGTGAGTGGAGAGGAGTGAGGAGCGAGAACCGTTCCAGTCGCCCGCTTGAGTACATGCCGAACCCTTTGACGTTTTTGCAACAGGCGAGTGGTGGAGCTGAGCCAGTAAGGCGAGCAGATTGACCGTAAGGCTCATTCTGAACATAGTGCTGGGCGTGGCGATCGTGGCGTGTGTCGCAGGGGCGGGAGCGCTTGTCCTGCAGGACTCGCGATCGCGCGGTGGAGTCGAGGTTGTTCTGACGTCGCCGACTCCCGTGTTGGCCGAGTCCCAGCCTGTTGCTCGGATCATGGTGTACGTGTCGGGCGAGGTGATCCGCCCGGGCGTATATGAGCTGGGTGCGGAGCATCGCGTCGCCGACGCGCTAAGCGCGGCGGGAGGGCCGACCGCAGACGCGGACCTCGACAGCATCAATCTCGCCATGAGGCTGAGCGACGAGGACCAGATCCACGTGCCGTCTGTCGGAACAGGCGGGTCGAGTGGCGCCGGGGGGATACGGTCCGCGGGTTCATCCGCCTCGGCCTCTTCGGGTAAGCTGAACATAAACACGGCCACTGTCGATGAACTGGAGTCGCTGCCCGGCATCGGCGGCGCCAAGGCCGCCGCTATCGTCGAGTACCGCGGGACGCATGGGCCGTTCCAGCGTGTCGATGACCTCGTGGAGGTCAGTGGCATCGGAGACGGAATTCTGGGTTCTATCAGGCACCTCATCGAGGCGCGTTGACCAGGGCCTAGTCCGACGACATACGCTTCCAGGAGGCTTGAATGCTGCCGGAATTGGAGAGTAATTCGGTACTTCTAGCGCTGCTGTACGCGCTTGGAGTGGTGGTTGTCCTGTGCGTACTGGGGGGCGTCGTCCATCTGATACTGTCGGTGATCGAGCGACACCTGCGCGCGGCTGACGAGAATTCGCTGACTGCCCGCATCGTCGCCACGTTCAAGGGACCTGTGGCGCTCTTCCTGGCCATAGTTGGGCTGCTGCTGGCTTACGAGGTGCTCGCCGAGTCCGGTCTGCGTGCATTCAGCCTGCTAAGTGACTACCAAGAGTGGGCCGTCAGGATATGGCTGGTCGTCGTCGCGCTGGAAGTCAGCTATCTAGCGTCGCACCTGCTCCAGGCGATGATGCTCTGGTACCTGAACAACATCGCTGACAGGACCGCGACCGATCTGGATGAGAAGCTGCTGCCGCAGGTGAGGCGGATCACTCCGATCGTCATCTATGCGATCGGCGGGCTGATGGCGCTGGACTTCCTGGGCATCTCGATAACGCCCCTGGTCGCCGGTCTGGGTATCGGCGGTCTGGCGGTCGCGCTGGCCATACAGCCGACGTTGAGCAGCTTCCTCTCGGGGACATACCTCATAACCGAAGGGGAGCTGAACGAGGGTGATTTCATCGAGCTTGACAACGGCCCGTCCGGGTTTGTGATCGACGTGGGTTGGCGCAGCACGAAGATCAGGGACAGGTTCAACAACCTGATTATGATCCCAAACTCGAAGATGATCGAGAGCGTCATGACCAACTACTACAGCCAGTCCAAGGTGATGACGGTGCTCGTCTCATGCGGGATCAGCTACGATTCCGACCTAAGGCACGTCGAGAGGGTCGCGCTCGAGGTGGCCGGCGGAGTCAGAGACGACATAGAGGAAGCCCAGGACGACTACGAGCCGCTGATCTACTTCACGGCGTTCGGGGATTCCAACATAGACTTCGTTCTGCTGCTTCAGGCGGGGGATCGCGCGGGATCGTTCGTGGTCAGGCACGAGCTCATCAAGAGGCTGCACGAGAGGTTCAACCAAGAAGGCATCGAGATCAACTACCCGGTGCGGAAGCTGGTTACGCCTCGCGAAAACAGAGCCCTGACCCTTGCCGAATTGTCCGATGAGGATAGATAGCGCGGTCCCTTACTCAATCACAGAAAGATGACGATCGTACGCTCCGATTACTACACTCAGTGAAATGCGCCGGTCGAACGTAACGAAGCGTCCTTGGTTTACAACGGCAAGACCCAGAAGATATGCGTCAGTAATCTGCGCAGGACCGGTAATATGGCGCCAGATTATAGTGCGGGGATCTAAGATACTTATCGAGTCGGGCCAGAACTGGTGGTAATCGGTCCCAGTCGCTTCCCGGAGCCGATCAGCTACGCGAGCCGATGGCAGTCTGTTTGGGTACCCACGCCCTGCCATGATCCTCACACATCCGTTCTCTGTGATTGGACAAGTTGCCCATCCGAGATGGATGTTATCCCTAAGCCAGCGCCACGCGACATCGTGGTGCACATGATCGCTGTCTAGTAGAGCGATCAGCACACTCACGTCCAACAGTCCGCGCACTACACACCAGCTTGGCTGCGTAATCGATCAATCAACTCGTTGGTTACGACGCCGCCACGTTTGGGAAAGGGGCGGAAGCCGAACTCACTAGCTGGCGCTTCTGTTCGATCGTCTGTGGCATCTTGGTTGTATCCTTCCATGAGGAAACTCTACTAGGAGTGTTCATATATAGCACCTACTGCCGGTAGTGGGGAAACCGCCGAGTACTGATTTGAACTTACAGTAGCCGGAAGACGGAGGTCAACAGATTAATGAGAAGACGTCGGAATCTATCCTAAACCGATGCTAGCCACTGTCGGATGGTCTCGAATAGCTGGAGGTCACGGTCCACGTATCCGTGGTTTGCGCCGTCTATCACCTCGACTGTGACGCGGGGATAGTCCGCGCGTCTGAGACTGCGCATCGCCGCTCCGCAGACAGGGAGACGCTGAGGGCCATCGCCGCACTCCTCGGAGCCGAATACGAACAGGGCCGGGCAGTCCAGCTCGGCTGCTCTCTCGGTGACGCTGTAGCGATTGTCGGGGTTGAAGCAGTCTATGAACGCGCGGGCCGTCCACGACGAACCCCACGGAATGCCGGGACGGATATAGGCGTCAGGCGATCCAGACTCGACCTGCTCGACACACCATGAGTAGGCGTCTGTGAACTCGTCTGCGTGGAGGTCGATCAGACCCTCGTGGTTGTACTCGCCCGGCGACACTGGTATGACACCTACGACCCCGGGGTATCGCTCCCTGGACTGAGCGTACGTGGCCCTGACCGCGCCGCCGCTGTGACTGCCGATGATTGTCGAGTCGTGTCCGCGCTCCCGCAGCAATTCGAGCCATGCAGCGTAGTCCAGCCTGGAGTCGTCCACCGACTCGTGCGCGTATCCGGCCAGCGGCCCTCCCGGCGCGCCGTTGGATACGATGTCGTGTCCGCGACGGTTGGCCGCCAGGAACGCGATGCCTTCTGCCGCCAGCCGCGCTCCGAGCTCCAGGTAGAGCGCGCGGTAGAAGTGTCCTGTGTCGCCGTGGAAGAAGCACACGGCTTCAACGGACGACGATCGCTGCTGTACGGTCGGCGCGAAGTACGCGCCTCCCAGGAGCACGCCGTCCGAGGTGGTCACTTCTACAAGGTCCGCGAGCATTTCTCTTTTCCTTCACTGTTTCGAGTATCAAGGGGACTTTTGCATAACCCTCTCTCCCTCGATGGAGAGGGCTGGGGTGAGGGTGAAAGGTCTCTGTCAAGAGCCACACTTGACGTCTGCTGAGAGAGACGTCAGCGACCGGCGCTACTCTCCGATTATCGGATATGGAGAGAGGTCTGTGATCCCTGCCTCAGCCAACACGTCCTCATCGTAGAGGATCTTGCCGGTGTACGACTGCGGGGCCTTCTCGCAGATGATGACACCGGCGTCTCCCATGATTATGCCGTCCTCGCGCGCGCCGGTGTACGGGCGTTCTCCCCTGAACCAGCGCTGGCCTTCTGTCGCGATCCCGCCTCTCGGAGAGAGCGCGTTGACCGCGATGTTGTACTTGAACAGCTCGCTCGCCAGACCCTGCGTGAACCGCTCCATGTGGGCTTTGCCCGATCCGTACGCGGTGCCGTCTGGTCGTGACGACTCGTATGGTCCCTCGCCTGGCCCTATGGCGCCGACAGAGCTGATGTTGATGAT
>JAAXHZ010000087.1 GCA_012270625.1 Dehalococcoidia bacterium
TTCAAGAGTGGACGCGCGAGCGTGCGCCCTCGGATGTCACTAGTCTTCTCCAGGGCGCGGGAATAGCCGCAGGCCCAGTCATGGACGTAATGGCGCTCATGGTAGATCCGCACTTCCGCGAGCGCGGCAACGTGATCGAGATGGACCATACGGAAGTCGGCCAGCGCGAAGTAGCTGGGCTGCCAATACGCTTCAGCGACATCCCGCGTCCCGCCTGCTACACCGCCCCACTGCTCGGACAGCACAACGACGACGTCTTCTGCGGACTTCTGGCCCACGACAGACGAGAAATCGAGCGCCTGAAACACTCCCAAGCCGTGTTTTGACGACGCGCTTCCTGTCTTTTAGACTATCCGTAGGGACTTATCTCACGGGAGGAACAGCCTAGGGATGGCTACCGGACAGTACAGCATTCCATACGGCAGAAGTCGCGCTGACGCCATCTACATCATCCTCAATCTCCTCGGCTTCCTCTCAGGCGACGACTAGGGACTTCGACCTGTTATGGATGCCACGTTTATATACTGGGACAACTCGAACATCTTCCATGAAGCGCAGCGTTTGTCTGAGGAGCGTGAGGAACCATCCCGGCCCGGCTTTGAGCTAGTCCTGGCCCGCGATGCAGATGAGATGGACCTATCCCGGCGTCTGTAGCCCCTACACCACCGCGCTCGCCGTGCCGACGATCGCGACAGTGCCGTCTCCTTTTTCCATCCAGACCGCTGCGTTTGCGCGTCGTGAACCGTTGCCCCCCGACTCGTCTGTGACGACCGCCTTGGCGGTCACTACGTCGTCCGGCCAGACGATGTTGGTGAACTTGATGTCCAGCTCGCCACCCTCGAACCAGCCCTTGCCGAAGTGCCGGTCCAGCAGGTCGCCGATGTACGACATCGTCATCCGGCCGCCGACCACGACCTCCTCGAATCCGAGCTCCTCTGCGGCCCGCTTGTCGGTATGGTAGTTTGCGTTGCCGTGGAAGAACGTCCCGCACATCTCCAGGCTGATCCTGTGGGGATCTCCTTCGATTAGGTCTCCCTCAGGGACGTTGAACCGCCTGGCTCCGCCCTTGGACTTTGGATCGCGCAGCGCGACCCTGCCTGACGACTGGCTCAGCATATAGCTCTGGTGGTGATTCCCAACGGCCATCACTTCGCCTTCAGGAGACCAGAGCGTCACCTCGGAATTCACGAGAGTCCTGTTGCGATGATCGTAGATGTCCACCACTTTCGACGTGGCCGTGTACTGCTGTCCGGGATAGATCGGTGACTTCATCTGCCACTGCTGGCGCATCCATAGGTTCCCGAACGTGTTCTTGAATCCTCCACCCGCGAAGCCGCCGTCAACGGAAGTCAACGTCATCGAGGGCGCAACCGGTGTGCCGTAAGGTTGACTGTCATACCAATCCGAGTCGATCTCCAGCCCCTCGAAGTAGTCGTTTAAGATGCGGTTGTCCGCGACGAACTCTCTCGAACCGAGATCCTTGCCAACATGTGCTTCTTCGGGATCGTTCGATACGTATGCCATTCTTCTTCTCCTCTCATGCTGTTGTGCTTTATCTAAGAGGGGTGTTTCCAAAGGTGATTTCCCAAGAGCCTCCTCTCCCTTGAGGGAGAGGATTGAGGTGAGGGTGAAAGCGCTGGCAGGGGACTCCCCCTCATCCTAGCCTTCTCCCGCCTGGAGAAGGGATTTTAGAAACACCCTTTAAGGGTTGTCCCTGGCCGGCGTCCCCACCTCAGAGAATGACCCTCTCTTCCTGCAATGCTGCGATGTCTTCCCATGTGTAGTCCAGGAGCTCGATGAGCACGCTCTCGGTATCCTCTCCGTGTGCGGGAGCCATCTTCCTGGTCGAGACCGGATTCTCAGAGTATGCCACCGGTGTCTGGAGCCACTTGCTCGGTCCCAGTACCGGATGGTCAAAGTCGATGATGTACTTGTTCTCGACGACCTGCGGATCGTCACGCAGTTCGAGCGTGCGCTGGACCTTCTCGTAGATCAGGTCTCCGGCTTCCGAAAGCCGACGCTCCCACTCGTGGCGGGGGCGCGTCTTGAAGACCTCAGCCATGTGCTCGATGACGAGATCACGGTTCTCGTACCTCGCTTCGAGGGAGTTGAACCGGTTGTCCTCGAGCCACTCGAGTTTGTCCATCGCCCGGCACATCCCTGGCCAGTAGCGGTCCCCTTGACTCATGGAGAAGGCGATCCACTCTCCGTCTGCGCACTCATAGTAGTTCCATAGCACGTTTCCAGCTTGACGCCAGCCTTGCCTTTGGAACTCGCGATCAGCCAACAGGCTGATGCCGTTCTGCATTCCGCGTGTCCACATCATGCTGCCCAGGTGGGACACATCCACCTTCTGACCGTATCCGTAACGTTCCCTGGCGACGAGCGCCCCGAGGATTCCGTAGCTGAGCATCATGCCTGCGGCCTGGTCAGCGATTCCGACCTGGTACGGCGCTCCATCGTTGGGCCCGGACCACCACAACGCGCCGGAGCGCGCCTCTCCGGTCAGAGCGAATGCGGGCTTGGCGGCGTCCGGGCCGTTGGGACCGTACCCGGACGCCGAACCATACACGATCTGATCGTTGACCTGGCGCAGGTCCTCATACCCAAGGCCCAGACGCTCGGCCACACCCTTGCGAAAGTTCTCGACGAACACGTCGGACTTGGAGACCAGCTTGTGCATGATCTCCCGTCCGCGCGGATTCTTGAGGTCCAGCGCAATGCCCCGTTTGTTGCGGTTCATTCCTTCGAAGTAGGCATTGACCCCATGGGGCATGTCGGACAGCACACCGCCCACTCGGCCGAACTGCCGGCCGTGGTCGCCATCGAGCGACTCGACCTTGATGACGTCCGCCCCAAGGTCGGCGAGCATCATCGTGGACACCGGGCCGAACTGCCACATTGTCCAGTCTATGACCCTCATTCCCGTCAGCGGTCCTACTGGATGATCTTGTCCTTCCGCCCCGTTAGTGAACATGCCAAAGCCTCTCCTAGTACTGTCTCGACTGACGCGAGCGGCCTCCCATCGCGGCATACGCCACATCCGGGTCGATAACGACGTCCAGCAGCGCGGCCTTGCCTGCGCCGAACGCGCGCTCGAGAGCTGGCCTGATCTCCTCTGGATCGGTCACCCGCTCGCCGTACCCGCCAAGACCCTGCATGATCTGCGCGTAGTCGGTTTCCTGTGACAGGTACGTCCCGACTCCGCTTCCGCCTCTGCGGACGACGCCTTGTGTGGTCTGATTCCACGCGCCGTTGTTGCCGACGATAGACACGATTGGCAGATTATGTCGGACGTAGCTCTCTACGTCGAATCCGGTCAGCCCGAACCCACCGTCTCCGTAGATGATGCACACCTGCTTGCCGGGTCGGGCAAGCTGGGCGGCAGCCGCGAATCCTGATCCGGCTCCCAGGCAGCCGAACTGTCCAGGATCCAGCCAGTGTCCGGGTCCATTGATGTCCAGCACGCGCGCCGCGAACGTCACGATGTCGCCACCGTCTCCAATAACAGTCGCGTCGTAGTCGAGGAAGTCGCGTACTTCCTTGACCAGCCTCATCGGGTGAATCGGCGTCTGGGCGCTGTTGAGCATCTCATCGTCGGCGGCCTGGAGTGCGCGATCCTCGGTCATCACCTCTTCCACCCACGCCTTGCCTGGAGACCTGTAACCCCTCGCCTTCAGCTCGTCCATCACCTGGCGAAGTATGGCTTTGGAGTTGCCCACGACACCAACGTCGATGTCGCGGTTCTGGCCGATCTTCGACCCGTCCATCATGATCTCGATGAGCTTCGGGTTCTGCGGGAACATGTAGTCTGAGCCGTAGCCCAGTCTGAAGTCGATAGGCGTACCGAGCAGGATCACTGTATCCGAGTGGACCAGGCCATATCGCCTTCCCAGGCTTCCGAGGTTTGGATGATCAGCAGGAATAGAACCGCGCCCCATCGCATTCAGGAAGACGGGCGAGTCGATCGTCTCGATGAACTCGCGCAACTCTTCGGCAGCGTCGTTCCACCAGATGTCCGAGCCTGCCAGTATCATCGGCTTCTCGGTATCCATGAGTATATCGACGACTTGGTTGATGTACTCTGGGTCTCCGTACGCCTTGGAGTCGGTCCTGTACACCTGCGGGTATCTGACCTCGTCCTCCTCGGTGCGTCCGTTTACAACGTCTATGGGAATTTCGAGATACGCGGGACCGGGTACGCCGGTCGTCGCGTGTCGGAATGCGATGGCAACATACTCCGGGATCCGCTCGACCCGTTTCACCTGCTCCGAGAACTTGGTTACGGGCTTGAGGAACGTCGCCGAATCGAAGTCCTGGAGTCCGCCCCGAAGATGGTCTGTAATACCCGCATTTCCACCGATCATTATCATTGGACTCGGCGCCTGGAATGCGTTGGCTATTCCGGTCACCGCGTCCGTGACGCCCGGACCTGCGGTCACGATTGCCACGCCGGGCTTGCCCGTGACCTTCGCCCAGCCCTCGGCGGCGTGCGCGGCCACCTGCTCGTGTCTGAAGTCGATTATCTTGATACCCTCGGCGACACAGCCCTCATAGAGGTTGTATATGTGACCGCCGTTGAGGGTGAATACGTAATCTACACCCTCCCGCTTGAGTGCTTTGGCGAACAGTCGTCCGCCGTCTATCTCCGCCATTATGCCTCCTAGGTATTCTTGATTCCGAATGTAGTTTGTATCTGACGAGCGCTTGGCGTCCTCAGAGGTATTTCGATTCTAGGCGAACATCAGCCTTCCCTTTGGTTCAGGGACCGGGTGCCCAAACTCCTTTGCCGTGTCAATCCACAGGCTCATTGCAACCTGTATTTCTTTCAGCGCTTCTTCATAGGTATCGCCGTGGGCGGAACAGAACTGGAGCTCCGGCACGTCTGCAATAAATGCGTTGTCCTCGTCACTCCACCACATTATGATCTCGTACTTATACGTCATCTGGCACTAGTCCATGTCTGATTATAAAACCTCTGAACTGCCGAACTTGGTACTCCTTGACCATTGAGTTTATCGGCGAAGATTCAGCCTACCATCGATTTCGGCTCTAGCGAACATGTGGTGGCCGCCACGAATTCTTTCCTGGAAACCCATGTTGAGCAACAGCCGCCGGAGTTCCGAGAACCTGATGTTGGCATCCGACCTTCCACTTAATATGGTCCGCAGCAGCCGGCGGTCTCGCGAGTTTAACACTGACTTACAGTATTACCCCCTTGTCCTGGAGCGCGGTTATGTCGTCCCAGGAGTAGCCCAGCTCTTCCACGAGTATATCCTCGGTGTGCTGACCCAGCTCCGGGGCTTCCTTGAAGATACCCGAAGGCGTCTCACTGTAGATGTTGGGGTGATTGCACATCTTGATCGGCCCGATCACGGGATGGTCGAACGTTGTTATGTACTCATTCGCGATCACTTGCGGATCGTCCACCAGCTCATCGGTCGATTGCACCTTTGCGTAGATGAAGTCCCCGGTCGCGCGGAAATGCTTGTCCCACTCATTGGAAGTCCGCGTCAGGAACTGCCTGTCCATGATACTGACCAGCTCTTCCCTGTTCTCAGATCTCGCCTCCATTGTGGCGTACTTCGGGTCGTCCACGATCTCAGCGAGTCCGAGCGCGGTCATGAACGATTCCCAGTAGCGGTCCGGCTGTAGGTGCATCAACTGTATCCATCGACCATCCCCACACTTGTACAGGTTGGCGAGAACGTTCCAGGCAGACTTGCGGTCGTACGCCCCGAATCGGTTGCCGCCCATTATCAGGCTCATGCTCATCCCCATTCCCTGGAGCCACATGTTGGCGCTCAGGTGGGACGCATCTACCTTCTGACCCACGCCCTGCACGAACCTGGCGACAAGCGCCGCCAGTACTCCCTGGCACAGCATGATCGCGCCCATCTGGTCGGACACACCCTGCGAGACCCGCACCGGCTCTTCCGCGTCGGCCGGTGTCGCCGAGATCATCAGCCCGCCTCTTGCCTGGCCGCATCCGTCGAACGATGGCAGCCCCGAGTCCGGCCCATTGGGTCCGTACCCGGTGGCTGAGCCGTACACCAGCATTGGGTTGATCTCTCGCAGCGTGTCGTACCCGATCTCCAGTCTTTCAGCGACCCCCTGTCTGAAATTCTCGACGAATACATCCGCCGTCTCTACCAGCTTGTAGATGATCTCGCGTCCCTCCTGCGTCTTCAGGTTGACCGCGATTCCGCGCTTGTTTCGGTTGTTCGCCTCGAAGTAGGCGTTCCGACCACCCGGCAGACTTGGAGCGATAGTGGAAGCCCTCGAAAGAGACCGTCCGGCGTCGCCGTCGAGAGCCTCTATCTTGATGACGTCCGCTCCCATGTCGCCCATCATCGCGGCAGACATCGGCCCGAACTGCCACATCGTCCAGTCGAGAACACGGATTCCCTTCATCGGCCCCGTTACGTCGTTTGCGCCATTTTGGAACACGGGCCACCTCCCCTTTACATGTCCAGCTTTAAGCTGGTCTGGACTGCGCGCCATTGTAGAAGATTAAGGCGATTTTAGCACCCGGCCACTCAGCCGGACCTGCTGTGGTAAAATTCCCCACGCGCCGACTGAGGAGTTCTCTTAACTAATAAATGTTGTGTAACACATGCCGACCCGCATCGTCATAATCTCTGATACCCACCTCCACCGCTGGGACGAAGTCCACCCTGACATTCGCGCAGCGGTGCGACAGGCCGACATCGCCGTCCATTGCGGCGACATCGTAAGACAGGATGTAGTTGACGGAATGCGCAGGGAAGCCACTCGTGCTGTGATAGTCCATGGCAACTCAGACCCCCCAGAGCTTCGAGCTTCTCTGCCGTACACAGAGGTCCTGGAGGTCGAGGGATTCAGGATTGGCGTAACCCACCCCGCGTGGGGAGGCCCAGAGTTTCCCCTCGAAGAGCTTCTTCCCGACTTCCCGGAGCCTGTGGACGCTATCCTTTTCGGTCACTTCCACGAGACGATCAACGAGGTGCGCGACGGGGTGCTCTACCTGAACCCTGGCCAGGCGTACAAGTCGTTCATGGTTCCAGCCACGATCGCCGTCCTCACGATCGCCGCCGGCAGAATGACTCCCGAGATCCTCACAATTGAGGAGTGAGCGTTCGGACACCGTGCTAGAATAGGCGCATGGCATCACGAAGCGGAAACCAGGAAAGACATAACAGGAGAGGCATTGGGCGAAACTACTGGATGTTCGCCGAGTCTCCTGAGAACTTTGCCGTCATAAGAGAAATGGGCGTTACCCTCTTCGGCATGGGACGTCGCTTCAGGCGACGCGCTGAACGCATGTCACCCAACGACAGGGTCCTGTTCTACGTGAAGGGCATCCGTAAATGGCCGGCGTCCGCGACTATCATCTCGGAGTGCTTTGAAGACGACTCCGAGGTCTTCGTATC
>JAAXHZ010000088.1 GCA_012270625.1 Dehalococcoidia bacterium
GGGGTGAGGGTGAAAAGTACGAATACCTACCCCTGTCAGCCCTGAGGGAGAGGGAACTTTCGATCCCGAAGGGACGCGCCTACTAATCTGGGACAGGCTCCAGGTACTCGCTGCACTTTTTCAGGAGGCCTGAAAAAAGTGTAAAAAGTGTAAGAAGTGCACGAAGTGGAGAACCGGCCCTCTCTCACATCAGTCTGAACCTGTCCCAGTTTGGCAGGCATCGCCCTTCCGTCATGCCGGCGGAAGCCGCAATCCAGGGGGTAAGACGCTTTACCCGGAGGGACGCGCCTACTAATCTGGGACAGGCTCAAGGTACTCGCTGCACTTTTTTCAGGAGGCCTGAAAAAAGTGCAAGAAGTGTAAGAAGTGCACGAAGTGGAGAACCGGCCCTCTCTCACATCAGTCTGAACCTGTCCCAGTTTGGCAGGCATCGCCCTTCCGTCATGCCGGCGGAAGCCGCAATCCAGGGGGTAAGACGCTTTACCCGGAGGCCGCCTACTAGTCTGACACAGGTTCCGCGCACGCGCACAGGCGGAGTTCAGGGCAGCAAGCCGTGCTTACTGCTGCACGAACCGTCGGAATACCTCTTCCTCGGACAGAGCCTCGGAGTGGAACCATGACTCTTCTACGGACTGGTGCAGCTCGTCCAGCTGCGCCAGCATGGTTCCCATGAGCGAGGCGATCTCCCCTGCGGTGGAGGGCGAGTCGTCGAGGTCATCAATACATTGTATGGCAGCGCCGATGTTGCGGATCACCTCGACCGGAGCGACGTGGGTCGCGTTGTACCTGGCGGCCGTCAGACAGCCGCGCAGCGACGCGCCACTGTCGCGCGTAAGCAGCGCATCGAGCGCGGACTCGCCCGGCGCTATCGCAACGCCGCGGACCGATGCGGCCATCTCCGCGATCTCATCCAGTCCCGGCGATGTTCCCGCGTCGTCTCCCTCCTGCTCCGCCGCCCACTTGAGCACCCGAGACACGGTCTCCGCGCGCTCTATCCAGCGTCCAAGCCAGACGAGGTTATAGACGCGGGAGTCCGTCAGCCATCGGTCCGTTCCCAAGGTGACTGTCCTGGGGTCCATCTGTTTCTGTCCTTTCGCAGTCGTCAGACAGTGCTGACGACGTATGCCTCCTCCAGCATCCGGAGGGCCTCATCTATGTTTGCCTCAATCCGCTCGAACCTCACCGACGCGATGGCCGAGTGCTCAGTCGTTCCGCCTTTCGACAGGAATGAGCCCCTCACCGGAGAGACGTCCGTATAGTCGCGTCCGACGGACAGCTTGACGTAGTCGCGCGCCGGCGGCGCGATGATCCCTCTAGTCGGGTCGGCGCCGACCCAGCCGCGCATGGGGTGCATGAACTCCACCCACGAGTGCGTCTCCCCAGTCTGACCTGTGAGCAGGCCGCTAACGTAGCGGCACGGGATGTCCAGCGCTCGCAGCATACCCAGCGCCAGGTGAGTCTTGTCCTGGCAGACACCCTCCATGACTTTGACGACCTGGTCCGCGGTCGTGGCGACGTCGGTCGTGCCGCGCTTGTACTCGATCTCCGTGTACACCCAGTCGATCACATCTCCGATCACGCGCATCATCGAGTCAGAACCGGACGCCACCCTGAAAGCGAGCGCAGATACGGTATCTGGGTCCACCAGCGGCGAGCGAAGCAGGTACTCCATCGCGCCTGGCTGGTTCCCGGCTTCGTCTATGCGCGCGTCTTCCGGCGTCGGAGCCTCGGTTGTGAGACTAACGTGGCCGGCGGTCGCTATCACGAGCGACTCGTGGCGCTCGATGATGCGTACCCTGTGAACGCGGTTGCCAAACCGGTCGCTGTACTCGACACCCACGCCTTCGGGAATCGTCCACAGCTCAGTCTGTATGGGGTTCTGGCCCTCGCCCTCGCGTGGAAACAGCTTGATATGGTTGTCGTTGTGGAGAACGGTGCCTGAGTAGCCGTACCGGGCGGCATAAAGGTATGAAGCGGTGAGAGTGTGAGGGACTACCTCACCACCCAGGTCGGTTTGCATAGGCCACCCGAAGAGTTGTTGGTGATCCGTCCTCCAGGACGGGCCACTCTGGTCAGGCCACCCGGGAAAACGGTTACCTTACCGTTCCCGTCCTGGATAGCGAACACGCGAAGGTCTATGTGCCGGGGTTCCAGCGTGCCATTCGTATCATTGAAGACCACGTGCCTGGAAAAGTCCAGTGTCTCTTGTGCGATGAACACGTCGGGGTCTTCCAAAATCCTCTGCGCCACCTGAGCCTTGCGTTCGGCATCGAGGTCCGGCATTACGTACACGCCGGTGCCGCCGTAGCCCTGTCTGACCTTGACCACGAGGTCGTCCAGATTGTCCATGACGAAACGCCTGGACTCCGGATCCTGCAGGTTATAGCTGGGAGTCTGCCTGAGTACAGGAGTTTCTCCCAGGTACTTCTCGATCATCTCAGGCACCCACATGAAGACCAGCTTATCGTCTGCTGAGCCTGTGCCCAGACCGTTGACCAGCACGACCTTACCATCCAGGTATGCGTCACGAAGTCCGGGAACGAATATGTCCAGGTCCTCGACGCGCCTGTAGATAACGTCCACTGGCATATCCCGGTCCATCGTCCGGGCGTACACACGCCCGTCGTATCCGACGTAGAGGTCCGAACCCTCCACCAACGGGATACCAAGCAGCTCGGACAGGTATCGGTGCTCGAAGAAGGCCGAGCCGTACTTGCCATCGGTAAGCAGCACGCACACCGGCGACTCTACGTCGCACAGCGAGCTGAACATATCGAGGTAGGCGTCCCTGATCCGGTACTGCTCCACGTCGTACCCGCTCGCGAACTCAGGGACGATCCGCGAGACCATATCCACAGTCTTGAGCTGGTAGCTGATACCGGAAGGAATCCTGAGATTGTCCTCCAGGACGTAGTACTCAGCGTCGCCCATGTGTACGAGGTCTATCCCGTAGATGTGAACGAACAGGCCCTTCGGAGGCTTGAATCCCTGCACCTCGGGGTAGAAGTACTGCGAAGTGAACACGACGTCCGGCGGGACTATATCCTGCCCGCCGTTGTACAGATCGAAGAGGAAGCGGTTGATTGCCTTGATACGCTGCGCAACCCCGGCCTCGATCACCTCCCAGTGGTCTATGGGAATGACGCGCGGTATCCAGTCGGTCGGAGTGAGGCGGAACTGCTTGGGGTCCAGGTAGAAAGTGAAAGCGTCGAGATTGACCTGCCTGCGGGCGCGCTCCCACCGCCGCGCCATCCCACCGACACCCAGTGTCTCCACGACATCCGCAAGATGAGCGTAGCGCTCCCTCGGACGTCCGTCAGGATACTGCCACTCGCTGAACACGGCTGTCTCTCGCGCCGGATTGGATATGGCCATGAACAGTCCTTCGGGTAACTGACGGGTAACTGAAAAACGCACTGAGTACCCGAAATTCTAGCAATGGCAGGGCTGGAAGTTCCAATTTCAGATAAGTGAGAGAGAAGTGCAAAACTCAATCAGCAGCAGTCCCGTCACTCCCGAGAAAGCGGGAGTCCAGTGCTTGTCGCCTGTTTAAACTCTGGATTTCCGCTTTCGCGGGAATGGCGGTGGATTTTTTCGATGGCCTTNNCGGCGAGCCACTTCGTGGATTCCCGCGTGCGCGGGAATGACGGGTAGGATTTCGGAGTTTTGCACTTCCCTCTAAGTGATATTCAGTGCCAGTATGTATTGGCTCTGAACTCAAGAGGCATCTCCGTAGAGGTTGACACACGAGCGGACTTGGACTACATTCGCCGCGGCAACCGCTATTGACTTAATGTATCAATAGTCTTAATATAGCTTGATGTGCTGCTTAGCATCTATTATTGAGACTGATTCCCTATAAGCATGTTTGCGTTGAATACGCTCAAGCAGGTCCTTCATGGAGAAGCATCCACAATGAGTGCTCTTTACATAAAATTGATACTAATTGTCAGCGCTATAGCAGCGCTTGGGCTGATCGTCGCGTGCGGCGACGACTCATCAGATAACACACCTCCGCCGGAGTCTGCTGCTGGTCCATCTCCTCCAACCATGGCTCCATCACAGCAGCAGGCTCCGGCTCCTCAAGCAACAGCTCCATCGCAGCAGCAGGCCCCGGCTCCTTCTACTCCCGCTCCCATCGCACCGGCGCCGGCAGCCGATCCGATATCCGTAGTTACCACCAGCAACATCGTCGCGGACTGGGTCAGGCGCGTCGGTGGAGATCGCGTCGACGTGCTCTCGCTCCTGCCGCCAAACGCCGACCCGCACACCTTTCAGCCTGGCGCTCGCGACATCGCGCAGGTGGCGGACGCCGACCTGATATTGACGGTCGGACTCGGCCTGGAGTCCGGATGGCTGGATGAGCTGGTCGAGAACGCCGCGAGGGACCACGAAAGCATCGTCGAGCTTGGAGACGCCGTCGATCCTATGGCCTTCATGGAAATGGAAGACCACCACGACGACGACGAGGAGGAAGGCCACCATCACGACGAAGATGATGAGGAAGGCCACCACGATGAGGAAGATGAAGACCACGCGGCGGCGGTCGGTCGTTTACTGGTCTCCGACGCATCCGAGGCGCACCTCTCGGTAGTGGACCTCATAAGCGGCGAGACGCATGTCGGCGAGTTCGCCGTTGCAGCGCCGAACGCCACTCTCTACTCCAGCCCCGGCCATCGCTTCGGATTTGCCCTGGCGCGCGGGGACGGTGACAACGACGACAGAGTGCACGTGTTCGACGCCGGCATATACCTTGTGCCTCATGGAGATCATGAGGACCTGGTAACAGGCCCAATTTCCAAGCTCGCCGTCGAGACGACTGATGAGCGTCCGATTCACTTCGCCAACGGTTACGGATGGTCGGCAATCTTCAACGACGGTACCGGGCGGGTAGCTCTGTTCGAAGAGCATGAGATGGAAGAGTTCGGTGACGAGTACAACATCCAGTACTTCAACTCTGGTTTGCAGCACGGCGCGGCGGTCCCTATGTCAAGCGACGTATTTGCCATCACTGTCGCCAATCCCGACTACCCCGACAAGAACCCCAGCAGTCTCCCGATAGGCGTGGAGGTAGTCGATCTGAGTCAACGAGTCCTCTATGACGAAGCTNNCAAGCTCGTGCCCGGGAATGCACGGAGAATCACACAACCACGACGGAGCCATGTTCGGATGCGTAGGTGGCGTGCTGTTCATAGAGTTCCATGACGGCGAGTTTGACCACTGGTTCATAGACAACCCCGGTGAGATGCGCGAAGAGTCCCGAATCGGCACGGTCTGGGGCCACGAGGCCTCACCGAACTTCTTCGGAAGCGCGTCTTATAGAGGCGAGGACGGGTTCGTCAATGACGGTATCTGGATGATCGACCCCGAAGGACGCTCGATGGTTCAGGTGCTTGCCCCAGAAGATGGCAAGCAAAGCGCCGGCGGGGCATTCAGCGCCGACGGCCACGAGTTTTTGGTGCTCACCTACGACGGGCTGCTCAACGTGATCGAAGCCGAAACCGGTGAGGTGGAGGATGTTTCCCACGAAACTCTTGTCGCCCCTGTAGAGCCGGGGATGGCTCCATCCTTCGTGGTTGTAGGGAATATGCTCTACCTGGTGGACAAGGCCGAAGGTCACGTAATCGAGTACAGTCTGTCCCACATGGAGACGGAACGCGAGTGGCACATCGATGGCGCTCCGAGCCGAATAGCATTCCTTGGTCTTTCCGGAGTCGAATCTGACGACCACCCCGAGGCGGGGCACGACCACGAAGAAGATGAACACGGTGACGAGGACGAACATGCCCACGATCACGGTCCATTAGACCCCCATTTCTGGTTCGATCCGAATCGCGTGAAGCGCGCGGTGAACGACATCGCGGCGCGGCTGTCGGTGATGGACCCGGCCGGTGGCAGCTTCTACTACGCCAACGCCGAGGCCTACAACTCGGAGCTGGATGAGCTCCATACCTGGATACAGGAGCAGGTAGCCACAGTACCGGCAGACAGACGGCTGCTGGTCACCAGCCACGACAGCTTCCAGTACTTCGCCACTGCCTACGAATTCGAGGTTGTTGGGGCAGTCTTCCCGGGCGGGACCACTGAGAGCGAGCCGTCCGCCCAAGAGATAGCAGAGCTTATAGACGAGATCGCGGAGGCCGGAGCCCCAGCCGTGTTCACCGAGACCATCGTGTCAGACACGCTGGCGGCGCGGATTGCGGACGAAGTGGGCGCGGAGATCGTCAGCGGTCTATACACAGGCTCTCTCAGCGACGCCGGCGGAGACGCGGGAACCTACCTTGATCTGATGCGGTACAACGTCGCAACGATAGTCGAGGCTCTCAGGTAGCCGGAACGCCACACCTTATGAGACATACGGCCTGCCCCTCTCTCACTCAGCCGAGAGGGGCAGGCCGTACTTTTACCCTCACCCCCGTATCGGGGTACTGGGCAGGCTCCAGCCTGTTTTTCAGACAGTCGAAAGGCCCTTGGAAATACTGGGGCAGACGTGTCTGGAGCGGGAGAGGGGATTCGAACCC
>JAAXHZ010000089.1 GCA_012270625.1 Dehalococcoidia bacterium
ACATGTGTCAAGAGTTGGGCATCGCGCTTGAAACTGACTGAAGGACGCCGATCCTGATACCCTAGCGCTACTTATTCGAGCATGGGGGCATACTATGGACAAGGTTCGATTGGGTATCGTCGGATGCGGCACTATCTCTCAGCTCAACGCGCCCGGCTATCTCGCTGACGAGCGCTGTGACGTGGTCGCGCTGTGCGATCCGGTGGAAGAGCGCGCCCGACAGCGCGCCGCGGAGTGGGGAATCGATCCGCGTATCTACACCGACTATGAGCAGCTTCTTAACGATTCCGGCGTAGATGCCGTCGAGCTTCTCACGCCGACGCCCCTGCATCCTCAGCAGATAATCGACGGACTTGCGGCGGACAAGCACGTCTC
The DNA here is from genome assembly GCA_012270625.1 of Dehalococcoidia bacterium. The sequence goes on from JAAXHZ010000089.1 coordinate 376, forward strand.
ATGCCAGAAGCCCGCGGCTAACTCCATCGACGATATCCGTGACATCGCCGACGCAGTCTCTCGTGCCGACACCTTCTACAGGACGACCGAAAACTTCCTGTACTATCCTCCGATCATCAAAGCGCGGGAGCTGATCGAGGACGGAACGCTCGGCGACGTCAGCCTGGTACGAATCCGCACCGTGCGCGGAGTGGGATGGGCAGGAGTGCTCCCGGTGACCGAGGGCGCATACGTCTGGAGGCGCGACCCTGAGCGAAATGTTGGCGGACTGCTTTACGACGATGGCTGGCACAAGGTGGCGACCGCTGTGTGGTGGGGTGGCGATGTCGAGAGCGTCTCGGCCATAGTTACCAGGACCGACGATTTCATTGACGAGGCCCCTACTGTCGCCACGTGGCAGTACGCCGCGCCTGACCGTCTCGCGAGCATCGAATACGCGAAAGCCGCCGAGATGCCATTGCGGACGCGCTACTACCCAGCGGATGAGTTCATGGAGGTGGTCGGCTCCAAGGGTATCCTGTGGGTGACACGCTGCACGGGCGAGATGTTGGACATGCCGCCGCTCGTGCTTCACACGGGAAGCGAGAGCATCTCGTACCAGCTTCCGATGGACTGGATCGAGAGCTTCAACGGCGCTGCCAGGGACTTCATAGACGGCATCCTCGAAGATCGTCAGCCGATGATGGACATCGGCTTTACCGAGGACGTGCTTCGCATAATTCTCGCGATGTACCGGGCGTCCGACACTCGCTCGTGGGTCGCGCTTTCGGAGATTGGTTGATAGAGTGGCCGGGGCTCTTCGGGGGTGATGCACTCTCGAACGCACCCTGACTCGTCAAACACTCCGACCGCACCGTACTGAACGTCGGTGAGCAAGCGAGCGCCGTCCACGACTTCATCACGGCACCACCTGTGAAAGCCCTTTCGCGGGAACTCGGACATCCTTCACGGATTCTTTCACAGAAATGGGAAATTTTCTCACCGCATCGCTCCCTGCCTTGAGGGTTGTTGGTTCGGGTCATATAATTCATTACACCACAGGAAACTAAGAAAGGACGCCAATGCCCAGATTCGCCGCCAACCTGACCATGCTATTCAACGAAGTGGACTTCCTAGACCGCTTCGAGGCCGCCGCGGGTGTCGGATTCGGTGGTGTCGAGTACCTGTTTCCATACGACTACAGCGCTGAGCAGCTGGCGGAGCTGCTCTCCAGGCACGGGCTGACGCAGGCGCTGCACAATCTCCCAGCCGGAGACTGGGACGGTGGAGATCGAGGTATCGCCTGCGACCCCGACAGGGTAGGGGAGTTCCAGGATGGCGTCGGCACGGCGATAGAGTACGCGAGCGCCCTTGGCTGTCCTCAAGTCAACTGCCTTGCAGGAGTAGTCCCCAGGAGCGTGTCCATCCAGGCCGCGCATGACACTTTCGTACAGAATCTGAGGTTCGCGGCTCGTGAGCTGGAGGCAGCGGGCATACGTCTGCTGATCGAGCCTATCAACACGATCGACATTCCGGGCTTCTTCCTGACTCGCACACACCAGGCGAGGTCGATTATCTCAGAGGTCGCTTCTCCGAACCTGCTCCTACAGCACGACATCTACCACATGCAGATTATGGAAGGCGACTTGGCCCGGACGATCGAGCAGAACCTCGACGTGATCGGTCACATGCAGTTGGCTGACAATCCCGGACGAAACGAGCCGGGCACAGGTGAGATCAACTACCCGTTCCTGTTCGACCTGATAGACAAGTCCGACTACGACGGGTGGATCGGATGCGAGTATCGTCCGGCAACGACGACCCAGGATGGACTCGGCTGGATACGCGACTTGATCTAGTCGCGTCTTCGGACGTGTTTGTCCGTGAATGAATGGATGATGGCGACGAAAGGGGTAGAAGATTGGCAACTTCAACGCCTGTTATCGACGCTGAGAGCTTTGTGGACCGGGATCAGGTGTTGGAGCAGATCCAGGACCGGGTGCTATGGCTGTCCATGAACCTCGTCCATCACGCGAACAACGTTCGCCCCAACCCTGATGGACTCAAGGTGGGTGGTCATCAGGCGTCGAGCGCGTCGGTGGTCACGCTCATGACCGCACTGTACTTCGACTTCATGCGCGCGGGTGACCGGATTTCGGTCAAGCCCCACGCTGCGCCGGTCTATCACGCGATACAGTATCTTCTCGGCAACCTCGATCCGTCGTATCTCACCATGATGCGGCAGTTCCACGGTCTCCAGGCGTATCCCAGCCGTACCAAGGACCCCGACGACGTGGACTTTTCGACGGGATCTGTTGGACTTGGACCGGTCGCACCGAACTTCGCCGCGCTGGTGGGCAAATACAATAAGTCCCACCTGTTCTCTGGATCTGATGCGGACCGCCGGTACATCGCGGTGGTCGGGGATGCCGAACTGGACGAGGGTTCAGTGTGGGAGGCGATCGCGGAGCCGGCGATGCAGGGCCAGTCCAACATCCTGTGGGTGGTCGATCTCAACAGGCAGAGCCTCGACCGGATAATACCCGGCATTCGCGTAAGAGCGTGGCGTGAGATGTTCGACGCCAACGGATGGAACGTCATAGATGCCAAGTATGGCAAGCGGCTGCAGGCCAAGTTCGCCGAACCCAACGGCGAGCTGCTGCGGCTGGCCATCGATGAGATGTCCAACGAGGTGTACCAGAGGCTTCTGCGCGTGCCCCCTGGGCAATTGCGTGAATGGCTCCCCAAGACCAGCCGTTATCCCAGGGACATGTCTCGGCTTATTGCGCGCTGGCCAGACGACGAGCTTCAGGCATCTTTCCGAAACCTCGGCGGTCACGACTTCTCGATGCTTCGCGAGGCGTTCGCTCAGACCGAGCTCGATTCCGGTCCGAATATCATCTTTGCCTATACGCTGAAGGGATGGCGGCTTCCATCGATCGGAGACCCTCAGAACCACTCAGTGGTGCTGTCCAATCACCAGATGGTCCAGCTGAGGAACGAGCTGGACGTGGCGCAGGGCGGAGAGTGGGAGCGGCTTCCAGCCGACACCCTGGCTGGGCGGATGTGCGTCGATACGGGACGTATGCTCGGTGTTGGACGTAAGCCGCGGTTCGACATACCAGAGATGAACATTCCCGCCGACTTCGGGCAGCGCTACACGGGCAACATGGCAACTCAGCAGACGTTCGGACTGATCTTGACTGCCATCTCGCGCAATCTGCCGGACGTCACCGAGCGGGTAGTCACCGTCAGCCCGGACGTCGCCAGTTCCACCAATCTAGGCGGCTGGATCAACAAGGTTGGCGTGTGGCATGAGGAAGAGAAGGAGCCGATGCCGGAGGAGTCGATAGTCCGCGCGCTCAGATGGGAAGAGCACTCGCGCGGTCAGCATATCGAACTGGGCATATCCGAGAACAACCTGTTCATGATGCTCGGCCAGCTGGGGCTGTCCTTCGAGACCAACGGTGAGATGCTCTTTCCGATTGGCACGCTGTACGATCCGTTTGTCAGGCGCGGACTAGACGCGTTCGTGTACAGCGTCTATTCGGGATCCAGGTTTATCGTGGTCGGAACGCCGTCGGGTCT
>JAAXHZ010000090.1 GCA_012270625.1 Dehalococcoidia bacterium
CCGGGAGCCGCTTACGGGCCTCCATCAAAGCCTGAGTCAGCCGGAGGATACGAGTTGAACATCAAGCAGATACGAGCTGTGGGCGTGAACCTGAGACCTCCAATGGTGACTGAGCCGCGCGTTCCGCCGATACCTGGCGCCGGACACTTCACCAGTCCCATGGCGCGGTATGAAGGCGAGTTTCCAGGTCGAGGGTGGAGCGCCGACTGGGGCCGCGCGGCATGTGTGGTCACCGCGGACGATGGCACTTGGGGTCTCGGTCTCTCCGCGATGAGCGGCCCTGTGCTCTCGATCATCAACGACCACTTCGCGCCTCTGCTCGAAGGCCAGAATGCGATGTCGATTGAGAAGCACTGGGACCTGATGCGCCGGGCGTCGTCTCCATACGGCACACACGGCTTGGCCAGCTATGCGATTAGCGCGGTGGACAACGCTCTGTGGGACCTCAAGGGCAAGCTGCTGGGTCGGCCAGTATATGAGCTGCTCGGCGGCCCGGTGAAAGACCGCATCTTTTGCTATGCCTCGAACACCATGTTGACCTACGGCACAGAGAACTACATCGAGTGGTTCCTCGAGCTTGGATTCAAGGCGGTCAAGCTGTTCGTGCGGCACGGGCCGGAGGATGGAATAGAAGGCCTGCGAAAGAACGAGGAGCTGGTCGCCCGCACTCGAGAGCAGGTCGGCCCGGACGTCGAGATCGCAGTGGACTCATGGATGTCTCTCAACACCGAGTACATAGTCCGGCTGGTCGAGGCGCTCAAGCCATATCGTATCAAGTGGCTGGAGGACTATCTTCTCCCAGAGGACATGGACAGCTACATGAAGGTCCGCCAGCGGGTGCCTGGCCAGACCCTCGCGACCGGGGAGCACTGGTACACGATCCACCCGTTCGCCTTGGCCGCCGGCCAGGGCCTCGTGGACATTCTGCAACCCGACATCGCGTGGGTCGGGGGAATGACAGCGAGCATTCGGATATGCCACATCGCTGAGGCGCACGGCGTTACGGTTATCGGCCACGGCGGAATGAACTATCCCTACGGGCAGCATCTTGCCTACGCAATGCCGGTAATTCCGTGGGGAGAGAGATCGGAGGGTGTCTCTCCTCCGGGTGTGCCGTTAGAGGAGATGGCGCTGCTGCCGGGCACACCGGTCATCAAGGATGGCTACGTCACCCCGAGTGACGCGCCAGGATTCGGCATCGAGGTGGACCTGGACTGGCTCGAGGAGAGAGCCGTCTGATCCGTCAAACGATCACGCCCTGCTGTCTCATCTCGCTGACATCTTCTGACGAACATCCGAGGATGCCCTTCAGCACGTCGTCAGTGTGCTCCGAGTAGCGAGGCGCCCTGGTTACGGCGTTGGCCTCATCTGAGAGCTTGATCGGCACGCCAATCATCTTGTAGTCGCCTCGGACCGGGTCGTCAACGTTGACGATCATCTCTCTGGCGATTAGGTGCTCGTTTTCTAGCACTTCGGCCGCCCCGATTGTCGCGCCCGCGAGCACCCCTGACTCTGCAAGAGTCTTCATCGCCTCCCATTTTGTGCGCTGGGATGTCCACTCGATAATGACTTGAGCCGCCTCCTCGCTGTTCCGCGTGCGCTCATCTTCATCGTCGAAACGCGGGTCGCCGATAAGGTCTGACCTGTTCATCGCGGCCAGCATCAGGTCCCAGCCGTCGCCGCGCGGGTGGATCATAACGTAGTCGTTCGGACCTCCGGGAGAGCAGGGGAATACCATCGGCAGACCTCGCGTACCCTGATGACCCTGGCGCTTGTGGTCGATCCCGTGTCCCAGCGTCCGTGTGAGAAACATCCGCATCAGGTTGACTACCGAGTCTTGCATGGACACCTCGACCATCTGGCCGACTCCCGTGCGCTCCCTCTTGTGGAGAGCGGCTAGGATCCCGATGGCGGCGTGGAGTCCGCTGCCCGAGTCGCCGACTCCCGGAGTCACCATCACCGGGGGCCTGTCTTCGTACCCGGTAGTCGCCATAGCTCCGCCCACAGCCTGAGCCACAAACTCGTAACCCTTGTAGTCCGCATACGGCCCGTAGGTGCCGAAACCCTTTATGGTGGAATAGATCAACCTGGGGTTCAGCCTGTGCAGCACATCCCATCCCAGGTCCAGTCTGTCCAGCATCCCCGGTGAGAAGTTCTCGACCAGGACATCGGCCCACTGCGCCAGCCGGACGAACAGTTCCCTGCCCCTGTCCGTCTTGAGATCGAGCGTGATCGCCCTCTTGTTATTGTTGAATATCAGAAAGTAAACGCTGTCCGAGTCCTCGCGGTGAGCGAGGTCGGCGCGGGTGCTGTCTCCTCCTCGCGTGTCTTCGACCTTGATGACGTCCGCGCCCAGGAAACCCAGCATCTGGGCGCAGGAAGGTCCCGCCTGAACGTGCGTAAGATCCAGTACCTTGACGTTGGATAGCGCCTGGTCCATTTCTATCTCCCTAGCTCATTCGCAAGTTCCTCTGAGCGGCGCGAGTGATCTCAACGCGATAGCTCATCTGGCAGCAGCGCGTTCCTCGTCTCTGAGGTTGTCGAAGAACGTACTCGCTTCGACACCTCCGTTACACTTCCAATCGTCGCGGGCGTCGGCCAGTTCTTGTCTCTCTTCGGCGTCAAGCTCTGAGTCCATTCGCCACAGCTCAAGAGCATTGATTGCTACTTCCTCTACGCTCAGACCAGTGCTCATGGCCTCACACTCGATCGCCGCAAACAACGCATCGTCTTCCAAGATGAGCGTCAGCTTCTTCATTGCTGTCTCCCTGCATCGTAGATGGTTTGGATGCTATTGTACGTGAGTCTTGCCAAACTTACTCGCTATCCGGTCTATTTCAGATACTGCTTCGTCGAGCATGTCGTTGTGGTTTACGACCCGGTAATCGAACCAGGACGCCGCGTTCATCTCCTCGCGGGCCGTCTCCAGCTTGATCCGCAGCGCCTCACCCTCCTCGGTTCCGCGCGTTCTCAGTCGATTGTCGAGGGAGTCCATGTCCGGCGGCTCGAGGAATATCAGCACCGATTCAGGGTACAGCCTCCTGACGGAGGCGGCTCCCTGTATGTCCAGCTTGATCAGCACGTTTCGACCGCGTTCAAGGGCCTCTGTCACCTGCGCCCTGGGAACGCCATACAGGTTTCCATACACCTCGGCCCACTCCAGCAGACCGTCGTCGGCTATCAGACGACGGAAGTCGTCCGGTGACGTGAAGATATAGTCTATGCCGTCGCGCTCCCCGGGCCTGATTGGGCGTGTGGTGGCTGTGACCGTGAAGTGGAAGTCCCTGCCTAGCTGCTTCATTCTGGAGAGCAGGGCGTCCTTGCCGACTCCTGATGGTCCGGACAGTACGAACAGTCGCCCGCCAGGTTGTCTGTACTCTGGCTGGCGGGTCAACCTAGCCTCGCGACCTCAAACCTTCCAGAGTCTCCCAGAACGATGGATATGAGACGTCCGCGGCCTCTGAGTCGCCTATATGGGTCTCACCGTCAGCGACCAGTCCCGCAACCGCCATGGACATCGCGATTCGGTGGTCGCCGTGGCTGATCACCTCTGCGCCGGTTAGCCTTGAGCCTCCCTCGATTATCATGCCGTCTTCGACCTCGCGAATCGCGGCGCCCAGGGCGTCAAGGCCCTCAGCGGTCGCTGAAATCCTGTCGGACTCCTTCACCCTGAGCTCTGCCGCATCTCTGATGACCGTCCGTCCCGACGCCTGCGAAGCCGCCATCGCCAGCGCTGGAAGCTCGTCGATAACCCTGGGGATGATGTCTCCGCCTATTTCGATACCCCTCAGATCGCTCGACTCGGCCACCAGGTCCGCGGACGGCTCATTGCCGTCCTCGCGCACGTTCTCCATGCGAATGTTTGCGCCCATCTCTCGAAGGACATCGAGGACGCCGGTCCTGGATGGGTTAATCCCAACGCTCTTGACTGTGATGCGCGCGTTCGGATGGGCCGCGCCCGCGACCAGCCAGAAGGCCGCTCCGCTGATGTCTGAGGGCACCTGGACGTCAATCGACTTCAGCTCTGATGGCCTGACCGTAACGCGCAGACCGTCCTTTTCAACGTCAGCGCCCATTGCCGCCATCATCCTCTCGGTGTGGTCACGCGATTCGGCGGGCTGTATCACCGTTGTCTCGCCATCCGCGTACAGACCCGCTATGAGTATGCACGACTTGAGCTGGGCGCTTGCCACGGGCATGACGTACTCGATCCCTCTGAGGCCGCCTCCGCTAAACGCAAGTGGCGCCAGCGAACCGTCGCCTCTCCCCATCACGCGCGCTCCCATCATCGCAAGCGGTGTCAGGATTCGCTTCATGGGACGACGTCGCAGCGAGGGGTCGCCAGTGACGACGCTGAAGAATCGCTGCGCGGCGAGCAAGCCGGAAACCAGTCGCATGGTGGTGCCGCTGTTGCCCGAGTAGAGTACATCTGACGGCTCGGTCAGTCCGAACTTGCCCTGACCCGAAATCGCGAAGTATTCCTTGTCTCCGGATGCGCTCGGTTCACCGCGCTTTTCGATCTCCACGCCGAGGCCGCGCAGGCAGCCGATCATCGAAGTTCGATCGTCGCCTACACAGAAGTTGGATACTGCCGCGTCCCCGTCTGAAATCGCGTTCAGCAGCGCTGCCCGATGCGAGATAGACTTGTCTCCGGGTGGAACGACCGTCCCCTCCAGACGGGCGCTGTGTCGGACTGTGCGATTCACCTACCTGCCTCTCCTGGATCTGTACCTGGTATCTGCTTCTTCTTCCTTCTGGCGGAGCGCGCCGAGCCTCTGTGCGAGCTTTTCGCCCAGCATCGCGCTGGCGATGGACTCTCCCGCGCTTGGTATTCGCACTCCCTCTTGGGGGACAACCGCGTCGGCTTCCCACTTGGCCCTTAGCTCCCATGCGTTCACGAACCGTTCGATAAGGTCTTCGCTGCCGTCCTTGATCTCGTTTCGGAACGAGTAAAGCTCGAGGATTAGCTCGTCGATCCAATGAACGAGCGACTCCGGGTCAGCCAGACACATGGCCTCGTTGTCCAGCGGGTCGTTTGTGGCATGTCTGCCGAAGACCTCGAACTGGGACTCCGCGAGCATGTGCATCTCACGCCAGCCGTCGCTGCCTGCGGTCGAGTTTACGAACGCGGAAGACATCACGACGGGGAGATGGTGCATTGCCGCAGCGTAAGAATCGTGCTCGGCGGGGTCCAGGAAGACGGGTTTCGCGCCCAGCGCTTCGACCAGTCCGACCACAGTCCTGATCGACTGCTCATCGGACGAGTCTCCCGGTGTCACCGTGTACCGCGCTCCCGCAAATATCGCCGGGTCGGCGTCTTCGAGCGAAATCGGGGCCTCTTTCAGCAGCGGATGACCCCCGACGAAGCTCGCATCCGACGGCAGGTACTCGCTCGCCCACTTCATCACTGGACCCTTGACGCTGACCGTATCGGTAACGACCGCCCCTGGCTCGACAGAGGGCCCAATCACCTCCATGAGTTCGTGAAGCTCGCCCAAAGGCGAGTCGAGAATCACGAGCTGCGCAGTCTCGACCGCTTGTCGGAGACCGCCGATGGTCTTGTGGGCCGCCTTCATCTTCGAGACCGCTGACATCACGGCGCGGTCTCCCGATGTGATAACGACCTCGGTGTTGCTGAGGTTGCGCTTCATCAGGGACTGCCCGATTGACACGCCTACTGGCCCGACTCCCACTATAGTTATTCGTTCCAACCTGACACCTCAACGCTCCTGAGTTATCGTTGACTCTTGCCTACAGACTATCACAGAAGGCGCCAGCCAAGGATAATCTGGCTAAACAGGTTTACGACCGGCCATATCACGTTCGAGAGAATGTAAATATCAAAGAGGAATCCAGCCAGGATCAGGATCATCAGAATCCCCGGGCCGTACCTCTCCGTCCTCGCGTACACTACGGCGGCATCCCGTGGGAGTATTCCCAGCGCCACTTTGAACCCATCGAGCGGGGCGATTGGGATCAAGTTGAACACGGCCAGGATGAGGTTCCACTTGACGAGCTGCGCGAGGGCGTCCTCGATCAAGGCGGAGCTTTGGAACCCGGCTATTGTGGATTCTGAACCCGCGAGACCCGCAACGCCAGTGCGCAGCGCAATCCCGAACACGGCGGCCGCGATGATGTTCGAGAGAGGCCCAGCCAGCGAGACCATCGCCATTCCGAGCCGTTCACCTATCCTTAGATAGAACGGATTGACCGGAACGGGTTTTCCCCATCCGAACCCAGCCACCAGGAACAGCACGCTTCCTATGGGATCGAGGTGTCGAATTGGATTGAGTGAAAGCCTGCCAAGCCTGTGAGCCGTGCGGTCGCCAAGCGAAGCGGCGACGTACGCATGGCTGAATTCGTGCACCGTGACTCCGATTATCAGAGACGCGCACAGTGTAACGACCGTTATCAGACCCCGAAGCGGGTCTGTGGTAAACAGGTCAAGAGTCGAGATTAACAATGGGAATTATAACTAATCCTTGACAAGGCAGCTAGGTTACACTCTACAGCCCTTCTATCAGGGCCTGACACTCATCCAATCAGAATCGCACGAGCGACGTTCTCAGGTGTGTCTGGTATCGGCTCAGGCATGGGTAAGGGCGGACGCCCTATGCGTCGCCGATTGCGCTCTGCCATCTTATCCCCCTGTGGCTATGAGCGAGGCTTCCGCCAGTCAGGCAGGGCCATATTACCTACTCGATCCGTATCAGTCCAGCGAGTATCAGAGCGTATCCCGCAGTTCCCTGATTTGTACGGCGTCCATGCGGCTCACCTCCTCTGCCCGTATCCGCACAGAGTCTCTTGCGAGTTTCGCTTGATTCTGGTCGCAAGTCCAGCCTTCGCGGTTGTTGGAGCGGGTCAAGCCGACCAGCGTGTATCCGTCGGACTTGCGCCTGTTGCACGGACTACACAACAGGATGCGATTGGTGATGTCGTTCGCACCGCCTTGCGAACGCGGGTTGATGTGGTCTATCTCCATGAAAGGTGGCTCCAACTCCCGTCCGCACCCGCCACAGATTACGAGGTTGCCGTATTGTCCTTGCGCCTGTTCCAACACGGCGCGTATTTCGGCGTTGGTGAGTTTCTGCCACGGCTCGATTGGCGCTTGCACTTTGAGCTTGAGGTTCGGTACAGATTGGGTGACTTCGTCGGTGCGAATCGGCGGCTCTGTGCAATAGTGGACATCCCCAAAGGTGAGTAGGCGACGTGGGCTTTCCACACTCTGCCCCCCCCCCGTGAGGTATTGCCAAACCCTCGGATGCAAGGCGTTGAAGCACGATTTCATGCGCCCCCTCCCATATGTCCATGCCTACCCAATGACGTCCCAACTTCTCGGCTGCTATCGGCGTGGTGGCGCATCCACAGAACGGGTCAAGTACCATGTCGCCTTCGTTACTGGACGCCTTGATGATACGCTCATACAACGCCAACGGCTTCTGGGTAGGATAGCCAGTGCGCTCTTGAGCATGTGACTGAACAGGGGGGATGTCAAGCCAGATATTTCCCGGAACGACACCTTTGTGTTCATGAAGGTATCGCTTTAGTCTTGGAACCCCACCTTTCTTCTTGGGGAGGTGGATACGTCCCTCATCCTCTAATTGCAAAAGACGATGCTTAGGGTATCGCCACGGACCAGGATGCCCATGAAAGTCATATGTGTAACCGCCCCCTGACAACCCTTTGGCCGATACGTCCCCGACCACGTATCGGCCAAAGGCATCTTCGTAAGAGTATTTGCTTTTTTGCTCCTCGGTTAGAGGAACGCGAATAGCATCAGCGTGAATTGGGCTACTCCCATAAAACAATATGGTGTCAGCAATGCTTCCAAAGAACTTCGCGTCACTATGCGCTGACTGGCGTTTCCACACAATCGTATTCTGAAACTGTCTGCGCCCGAAGATTGCGTCCATCAACGCCTTCGTCCAAGCGTAGGCGGTGTGGTCAATGTGCAGGTACAGGCTACCGGACGGTTTGAGAATGCGCCGCATCTCAATCACGCGCACACCCAACCAGCAGAGAAAAGCCGCCATATCATCGCCGTTTGCAATTCGGGCCGAATTGACGACCGCGTTCACCCCTGGCCAATCATCCTCGATCTGATCAACCCATTCGGGATGCACGTCTTCATCCCAACGCCAGCGGTCAACGAACTTCGCGCCTCGAGCTAGACTGTCTGGCGTCGCGTGGAAATCCTTGTTCTTGTTGAACGGTGGGTCGGTGGCGATAAGGTCAACCGTCTCGGAGTTCAT
>JAAXHZ010000091.1 GCA_012270625.1 Dehalococcoidia bacterium
CTCGGATACCAGCTCGTGATCTTTCCCGTGACCTCGCTGCGAGTCGCGGCCAAGGCAATGCGGACCGCCATGAAGGGTGTGCTGGAGCTTGGCACCCAGTCAGGTCTCTTGGACAGGATGCAGACGCGCTCGGAGCTCTACCAGTTGATCGGCTATAACGACTACGAGGGTCTGGACACGCGGTTGTCCCAGTCCCCCGTTCAGAGTCATTAGTAGGCAGTTCAGCGCTATGACCGAGAACGAAAAGAGTACGTTCGCAAAATTGGGCGACGAGGTCCGAGTCCACTACGTCGGCACGACGAACGGCGAGCAGTTCGACTCATCCCACGAACGCGGCGAGCCTCTGGAGTTCGTATTGGGTGCGAGGCAAGTCGTGGCTGGCTTCGAGAGCGCAGTGCTCGGCATGTCTCCCGGCGAAAAGAAGACCGTCACCATCCCCGCGAGCCAGGCATACGGCCCCCACAACCGGGACATGATGCTGGAGGAGGACCTCTCCGAGCTGCCTCCCGGAGTCGAACTGGGTGTGACTCTGGTAGGCCAGGACTCCGATGGACAGCAGCTCCGATTCGTCGTCGTGGAGATAATCGGAGACCGGGTCATACTGGACGCGAACCACCCGCTGGCAGGACGGGACCTTACGTTCGACTTGGAACTGGTGGAGATCGTCGAAGGCGGGGGCGTGGACGAGGTCGAGCTGCCCTGGGGTGGCCCCCAGGCCTAGCCCACGGCGTACTTGGCCAGCTTCTCTTCGTCGAACTCGATCCCCAGACCTGGAGACTGGGGCAGTACGATCTGCCCGTCCTCGACGTTCGGCTCCTCGGTGAACATGCCGAACGTCCAGGGCATGTGCTCGACCGTCAGGCCGTTGGGAGCAGCCGCTACCGCATGGGCGAGCACCTCGGTCGCCAGGTGGCTGACCACCGGCAGGTTGAATATCTCCGCCATGTGCGCCACCTTCATGAACCCCGTCAATCCGCCTACCCTGAGCAGATCGACCATGACGATGTCCAGCGACCGGCGCTCTACCATGTGTCTGAACGGCACGGTGCCATAGTGATACTCACCGGTCGCTATAGGCGTATCGAGCGCGTCTGCGATGCGCGCGTAGCCGTCATAGTCCTGGTGATGTATTGGGTCTTCGAGCCAGAACAGACCGTAGTCTGCCATGAGACGTCCTAACCTCATTGCAGTGTTGATGTCCCATCCCTGGTTGATGTCCACCATGAGGTCTATATCGTCGCCGATGGCAGAGCGCATGACACGCATACGCTCTATCTCCTTCGCGTCTGAGTCCTCGCCGCCCATTCTGAACTTCATGGCGGTGAACCCCTGCTCCACCAGCTCGGGACCTGTCTTGGCGAGCATGTCCAGATCGTACGTCCGCCAGAGATGACCGCTGGCATAGGTTGGAACACGGTCGGCGAATCCGCCAAGCAGCCGATAGACCGGCTGGCCAAGCGCCTTGCCCCGGATGTCCCAGAGGGCCACGTCGATGGCGGACACGGACCTTGTCACCAGACCGGCGGGAGCGCCGCTGCCTCCGAGAGCCATGAGCCGGGCGCTAATCTGCTCGACCATCATCGGGTCGGATCCGACGGTCTGCTCCGCCAGGCTGTCCACCGACTGCTTCAGCGCCTTGAGCATCACGTCAGAGGCGAACCCGGCATATCCTATCCCCTCTATGCCATCCTCGGTCCTGAGCTTGAGCGTGACGAAGCTGGCAGCCACGCTCCCGGGACCCGAGGACAGCGGACCCGACTCCCTGGGCAGGGCCACAACCCCGGTCTCGAAGCCTGTTATCTTCATAAAGCGCTCCTTCGAAGCTGATGGCCGGACGAAAGTCGGGCCAATTCTATTTGCGAGTACGATGAGCGTCAACCAAGAAAGATCGACAGGGGTCCCTAGGGCCGACCAAGCTCAGACCTCACGCGCCGCGTCAACCGCCGAATCCACATGGAGACCAGCCAGTTCGAGCGCCCCACCAGCAGAGATGCTCCGATCATCCAGAAGACCCAGACCCTGGACACCTTGACCCGCACGTTCGGATTTAGCCAATGGGGATTGCGCGTGACCTTTTCTAGGGTCGCGAGGCCCATAAGAAGAGGCCATATCGCGGCTAGACGCAACCGGACGCAGCTGCGAGGAATCGCCATGATGTATCGCTCAGCCTCCCTGAAATGCTCCAGCGCCATCTCCACGCCGCGCGCCAGAGCGGGTCTGGCAGCAAGTCGAGTGCGTGGATCGGACAGGTCATGTGGGGTAAGTCCGATCTCAGCGAGCCAATCACTCGGCAGATAGCATCGGCCGGCGCTCACGTCAGCCGGCAGGTCCCTAAGCACGTTTGTCATCTGAAGCGCCTGTCCGAACCTGACACCGATCGCGGACATGCGGTCGAGGTCCCAGCCCGATAGCTCCTGTGTATGGGCCGCGGTGATCTTGGTCCAGAACTCGCCAACGCATCCAGCGACGAGATAAGTGTACCTGTCCAGCTCCCGGACGCTCGCTATGGATCGAACCTGCTCCATCTGCCCCGGTGAAAATCGGGTCAGGTCGAATTCCATCCCCTCAGTCAGCCTGATTACGATATGCGTCACAAGGTCTCGATCGTCCTTATGCAGTTTGCCGAGACTGTAGAGTGCCCCCGGAATCGCACTCAGCAGGTCGCGTTCTATCGCGGTCGGCTGGTACTCCGTCATCGATCTCAGCAGACAAATCCGTTCATCGTCATACTGGCCAGAGGCGAGGGTGCGACGGAACGCGAGCAGATGAGCGAGGCGTTCGTCCGGCGAGATGGCGGCAGTGTCCGCAATTGTGTCAGCCGCTCTCGCAAGCAGGTATGCGAGCGCTACAGGCCGCCTGATAGGGTTCGGCAGCACCCTGATAGACAGGTAGAACGCCCGTGAGACGCGCTTGAGAAGCGTCAGCAGCTCCAGGTGTTGCGAGCTTCGACTGGTCTCGAAGGACAGGCGCGAACCTCGATCCTCTTCGCCGGGCATCAGACTGCAGGAGCCACCGTCGTGGCGAAGTGCTCCATTGTCCGAATGCAGTCGCCGATGTTGGATGTTCGGAAGTCGAACGTCAGCTGATCGATTCCGATCTCTATGCAAGACTGCACGTCTTCGATGACTTCGCCAGTGGATGCGATGAGCGCGCCGTTGGAGCGGTTGGCCGGCCCCTCATCAATCCCCAAGTCCGTGAAGTGAAGTGTCCGCTTTAGAGACATCGTTATCTCAGTAGTATCCCGACCCATAGTCTCGCAGTACTCATGCACATACGGGAGGTGATGCGCGACAAACTCAGGGGTCTGTCGAGTGGGATGCCAGGCATCGCCATATTTCACGGTGCGTCTGATCGCTCTTCGAGTGTGCCCACCGACCCAGATCGGAATGTGACCGTCCCGCACGGGCTTGGGCGCGAAGTAGATTCCATCGAAATCGTAGTGCTCGCCGTGAAACTCCGGCTCCTGTTCTGTCCAGAGCGCTTTGAATATCTGAAGATACTCGTCAGTAACCGGACCGCGATCCGGATACGACGCGCCGAGGACGTCGAACTCTTTCTCCAGCCATCCCACACCGACGCCGCACACCGCGCGTCCGCCAGTAAGCACGTCGAGAGTCGCGAACATCTTCGCCTGCAGGATGGGATTGCGATACGGGACGATCGCGACCGTAGTGCCGATGTCTATGGTGGACGTGGCAGGGGCGATATAGCTGAGAACGATAAAAGCGTCTAGCTGGGGATCGTCGGGGCGAGAGACGAACCGGCCATCCGGCGTGTAGGGATACTGGTCGGTCTCCTCCTTCGGAAAGACGATGTGGTCGCCCACCCAGACCGATTCGAAACCGAGGTCTTCAACGGCGCTTGCGAACTTGATTAGCTCCGCGCCGTTGGTACTTTTGGGGAGGGCAAATCCGTATCGCATGAGTGACCTTCCTAGAGAAACATCTGAAAGTTGGAGAACACGTCGATGCCGTCAGAAATCCTTGCAAGCTCATCCCGGGATAGCTGTCTGACTCTGGTACTGTGTTCGTAGCTGTATGTCATGAACACGGCGATGTCGTCTGAGGAGGTCTTCTCCAGAATAGGCAGCAGGAAGCGTGGACTGCATGTCGAGACAAAGTACTGATTCCCGCGATCATCGAGGGCAATACTCTCAGCCAAGTATTCCGCATGACTCGGAGATGCATGTCCGTCCATGTCATCAAATACCACAAGCGATTCTGAGTTCGTTCGCAACGCTGCGATGTGGAACACGTGCCTCTGCAAGGTATCGGAGGTCAGATGATAGGGGTGTGAGAAGTTGGACCTGCCAGATTCCTTCAGCACCTCGATCCTGTTCTCATCAGGTCTCATGCCCAACCTTAGCCCTCTCTCAGAAAACAGATCCGTCACTTCACCTGCCAGATCCTGGTCCCTAAGCAGCAGCGACAGTAGGTTAGCGCCGGAAGGCGGGAGCAGGAAACCGCCCGCCTTTATGGGGAAGGTAGACATCGGGGCAAACCTGTAAAACCTGCAAGTCGGCACGATCCCCAGTTTGTCATCGCCTTGTCCTACGCCCAGGGACTGGCTGTTCCCAACTATTGGATATGCTCGGGGCTCGATAGACGAACGAAATGGCTCTGCGCCCAGTTCCTGTATCAGACCCTCCTCACCAACTCCCCCCCTGAATCGTCCGTTTGCGTATTCCAGTCGCAGGCCGATGCGCTCCTGCATGCAAAGGTCGGCGCCCACGGGGAGTGATCTGCTCAGATTTATTTCCAGCGGCCGACTGAGGAATCCACCGTAAAAGAGGTTGCTGATCTCATCGTATCTCACAAACATACTGAGATTGCTGGCGCGACTGGAGTGACCCACGTAGGAGATCAGCCCGAGCGCCTCCAGAATGTTGGACTTGCCCGTGTTGGGATCTCCAATGAGCACGTTGACTCTTCGGCAGCTTAGCTCTACGTGCTCGACGGACTTGAAGTTCCTGATTTCCAGGTGGTCGAACATGCAATCCCCCGCATGTCGGAAGCTCACAGGTGGCCCGCAGCGTAAACTTTCCTCCCGAACAGCGAGAACTCAGGTTTCGGGGCGTTCGTTGGAGTCTATCGGAACAGGAGAACTCGTTCCTGTCCATCAACTGAGACGTCCGGCGGCATCCTGAATTCGGGAGTGACCCGCCTCGGACTCGAACCGAGAACCTACTGATTAAGAGTCAGTTGCTCTGCCGAATTGAGCTAGCGGGCCAGTGAATTTCGGGAGCCTCAGGGACAGACTTCGCGGATGAGTTTTCCCTTGGCTGGCTCATTCTAGTTTCGAGCGACAATCACAGTCAAGAAATGGCGTCGGAAAAGGCGCAGAGACCGCCCAGTCATTGGATTGACGATAGGAAGGGCCTGTGCTATCCTTTCGTTCGTGAAATATTGCACATTCGGCATTTTCTGCCGCCGGTTCCAGTAGCTCAGTCGCAAGCCACCTGAGACATTGCCAAGCGACAGGGCACAGATCATTTTCCGCACAGTGGTGGTCGCCGCCGTTATTGCGGCATTCGGCCAAGTCACACTAGGGGGCGTGGTGAGGGTCACTGACTCAGGACTGGGTTGCCCCGACTGGCCCTTGTGTTACGGTCAGATCATCCCTCCGTTCAGTGTGCCGACGATGATCGAATACAGTCATCGCCTTTCAGCTTCGGTTCTCAGCCTGTTCGTGGCGGCAGTTGCGGCCCTGTCGTGGCTGCACTTCCGTGATAACCCGGTCGTCCTATGCAGCGCCATAGCGGGACTGGTTCTGGTGATAGCTGCCGCTCTATTGGGCGGGGTCACCGTACTGACTGAGCTGGCCTGGTGGGTGGTACTGTTTCACCTCGGAATAGCGGAGCTGCTTCTGGCATGTCTGATAGTCACTGCGATTTCGGGATGGAATGGCAATCGCGCCAGCAGGCCTGCGTTCATCTCGAGGCCGGGCCCCGCTTCCGAGAGACTGGCAATCACAGCGGTCGCTGGGTCGTTCATCCTGATCCTGTCAGGATCGTTCATGGTAGGCTACGGAGCCGGGACATCGTGCGCCACATGGCCGCTTTGCAGAGGCAGCTTCTGGCCGAGCGAGGCGGCGGCGTACCTGATTCACATGGGTCACAGGTACGTTGCAGCGTTAGTCGGGCTTATCGTACTCGCGGCCGCGTGGCGTGTAATACGCACATTGCCAGACAACCCTCCCGCGCGCATAGCTGCCGTGGGGGTAATCGTGGCATTCGCCGTGCAGATAGTGGTCGGCGCGGCAGTGATCTGGACAGCGTTCGGAGCCGACTTCAAGGCTGTTCACCTCAGCGTAGCCACACTCGTATGGGCATTGTTGATAACCATGGTCGGGCTGATGTACATACCGCAACAAAACACGGTGGCAGCGACCCTGCGCTATAGGCAGACGTAAGCAGGCGCTTCTGATGACAGCCACCACAGTAACAGCCCAGCGATCGCAGTCCAAAATGCGCGCATATCTGGCGCTCACCAAGCCGAGAATCATCTCTCTGCTGGTCTTCACAGCGTTGGGTGGGATGTTCCTGGCTTCTGAGGGCGCGCCCGATCCCCTGCTGACAGCTTTCGTCCTCGCTGGAGGCGCGCTGGCAGCGGGAGGGGCAAACGCTCTCAATCACTACCTCGACCGCGATATCGACCAGCTAATGAGGCGGACCGCGACACGACCGGTCGCGAGTGGAAACGTCCCCCCGATAAATGCGATGTGGTTCGGCATCGCGCTCAACGTCGCAGCGTTCGCGATTTTGGGGTGGTTCGTGAACCCTCTCAGCGCGGCGCTCACGCTCTGCGCCACCCTGTTTTATGTATTCGTCTATACCATGGCCCTCAAGAGGAGCACACCTCAGAACATCGTCATAGGAGGCGCGGCGGGCGCGATCCCTCCTATGGTCGGATGGGTGGCCGTCACCGGCAGTCTCGACCTGCCGGCGCTGTACATGTTCGCAATCGTATTCTTCTGGACCCCTCCACACTTCTGGGCGCTGTCGCTACTGCTCAAGGACGACTACGCGGAAGCTGGCGTCCCGATGCTGCCCGTGGTCGCGGGAGTCAGAGAGACCAAACGGTCCATTCTGCTCTACACGATTCTGCTAACGGCGCTGACCGCGATGTTTTTCACGACCAGAGCCGTCGGATGGGTATATTTCGTGGGCGCATTAACGCTCGGCATTGGGTTCATCTACTCAGCTTATCGGTTGATGCGCAGGCCAGAGATAGAGGGTGCGAAGTTCACATACTTGTATTCGCTTGCGTACTTGGCTCTGCTGTTCATGCTCATGATGATCGACAGCGTAATAGGGGTGTAACACCGCTCTTGGAAACGATCTTCGAACCGGTTACGCGCACTCAGGCCAGATGGGATGTCATGTCCTGCAATAGGCTCCGCCAAGAAGCCAACGGTTTGCTGACATCCTTGACTGACATAGGGTGCTTTGATAGATTTTATCACCGGTGTCGCCAGCGAGTTCTAAGTCATTAGACACCAGTCAGAGGGATTCCGGGAACATGTCCAGAGTGTTACAGCGCGGTAGGATCTTGGTCGGCCTTTCAGTGCTCGCCATCCTGTTGACGCTCGTGTTGGGTTGCTCGCCCAACAATCCAAACAATCCAATGTCCACGTTCGATGCTCTGGGCCCAGTTGCCCAGTCGCAGCTGAACCTGTTCTGGATAATTCTCATCGCCGGCGCAATCGTCTTCGTTCTGGTCGAAGGCGCCCTTATCTACTCGATCATCAAGTTCCGCAGGCGAAGAGACGACGAAATGCCCGAGCAGGTCGAAGGCAACCACACGCTGGAGTTCGCCTGGACGGCCGCCCCGACTGCTCTTCTCATCGTGGTAGCCATTCCCACCGTCTTCACAATCTTCGACAACCAGGTCTCCCCAGAGCCGCACGCCCTGACAGTTGAGGCTATAGGCCATCAGTGGTGGTTCGAGTTCCGATATGAGCATCCGGACGACCCCACCAAAGAGATCGTATTCGCTAACGATCTCTACATGCCGGTGAACGAAGTCATCAACGTGAACCTAGATTCTGTGGACGTGATCCACAGCTTCTGGATTCCCAAAATAGCGGGCAAAGTCGATATGGTGCCCGGCAATGACAACACGATGTGGATCGAAGCCGACCGCACGGGGATGTACTATGCTCAATGCGCCGAATTCTGTGGTGTACAGCACGCCAATATGCGTTTCAAGGTGGTCGTCGTGACCCGTGAGGAGTTTGATGATTGGCTGAGATACCAGGCGTCGCCCGCAATCGAGTCTCAGGACCCGTTGATAGCAGAGGGCGAGAGACTGTTCTCGAGTGCGAGCGCCGGGTGCAGCGGCTGTCACGCTACCGAGTCGGTGGTCAACAAGGGCACGCCCGGGCGTGATGGGCCGAACCTGACGCACGTCGCGAGTCGGTCGCAGCTCGCGGGCGGCGTCTTCGACAACCTCGGTGAAGATGGGAAAGTAAACGACGCGATACTCCAGCGCAACCTCAGAACTTGGATAGAGGACCCGGAGGCGTCCAAGACGGGTAACATAATGGCCCGGCGCGGCGCGCCCTACATCGACCCTGCCAACGCATTGACCGAAGCTGAGCTGTCCGCGCTGGTAGCTTACGTCTCAAGCCTGAAGTAAGTCTCAGCAGCCGTGACGCTAATGTATGGAGGAACGGGATGACGACCATTCCCCTTGCGATCCCAAGGCCAGTCCACCCAACCGGGATCTGGAACTGGATGACCACAATCGATCACAAACGCATCGGCGTCCTCTATGGCGTTACGGCCTTCCTGATGTTCTTCTCAGGCGGCATCGAAGCGATGATTATCCGCATCCAGCTTATGAGGCCGGAGCAGAATCTCGTCACGCCTGAGATATTCAACCAGCTCTTCACCATGCACGCCACTACGATGATCTTCCTTGGCGTGATGCCGCTCTCCGCGGCCTTTTTCAACTTCGTTGTCCCACTCCAGATAGGAGCGCGAGACGTCGCGTTCCCGCGACTCAACGCTTTCAGCTACTGGACGTTCCTTGCGGGAGCGTTGATCCTGAAACTGAGCTGGTTCACGCACTCGGCGCCCAACGGAGGCTGGTTTGGCTACTCGCCCCTGACCGGGATCACATACAACGCAGGTCACGGCATCGACGTTTGGATCGTGTCGTTGCAGGTGCTGGGTGTGGCATCGCTGGCGGCGTCATTCAACTTCATCGTAACGATAGTGAACATGCGGGCGCCGGGCATGAGTCTGATGAGAATGCCGCTGTTCACCTGGATGACGATGGTCACGGCGATACTTCTGGTGCTGGCGTTCCCTGTCATCACTGTCGCACTGATCGAATTGCTGTTCGATCGCGCGTTCGGAATGAACTTCTTCAACGTCGCCGCGGGGGCCAACCCCGTGCTGTGGCAGCACCTCTTCTGGGTATTCGGACATCCAGAGGTCTATATTCTGATCCTGCCGGCAATGGGGATCGTGTCCGACGTTCTGCCAGTCTTCTCCAAGAAACCTCTGTTCGGGTATCCGACCATCGTGCTGGCGGGTGTCATCATCGCATTCATGGGCTGGATGGTCTGGAGCCACCACATGTTCACAGTGGGACTCGGACCGGTCGCCAACTCGGTCTTTGCCGTAACCACTATGATGATCGCTGTGCCGACAGGCATCAAGGTGTTCAACTGGATGGGCACGATGTGGGGCGGGTCGCTGAACCTCAAGACTCCCATGCTGTTCGCGATTGCGTTCGTGTCCATGTTCGTCATAGGAGGCATCAGTGGCGTAATGCACGCCATCGCCGCGTCTGACGCACAGCAGCAGGACACCTACTTCATCGTCGCCCATATTCACTATGTCCTCTTCGGAGGGGCGATCTTCGCCATCCTGGCAGGCGTCTATTACTGGTTCCCGAAGCTGACCGGGCGTATGTATGACGAGAAGATGGGCCAAATCCACTTCTGGCTGATGTTCATCGGTCAGAACGTGACGTTCTTCCCGATGCACTTCACCGGCCTCGACGGTATGCCCCGCCGGATATACGCGTACTACAGCGGAATGGGCTGGGACTTCTGGAACCTCGTCTCGACCTTGGGCGCATTCGTGCTTGCTGTCGGCTTTCTATTCTTCATATACAACATGTGGAGAAGCTGGACAAAGGGCGAGCCCGCAGGGGCGGATCCGTGGGACGGACGGACCCTCGAGTGGTCAATACCGTCTCCGCCGCCCGAATACAATTTCGCGGAGATCCCGCATGTGCAGGACCGCGACGACTGGTGGGAAGAGAAGCAGCGCAGGCGCGAGCACACTGAAGTTCCGGTTGTGGCGGGAGGCTCCGACCAGGAGGACGGGCACGACATACACCTGCCTCAGCCCTCGTACTGGCCGTTCTTCGTATCGCTGGGACTCTTTATCGCAGGGTTCGGACTCGTGTACCTGATGAACGTGAACGAAGCCGGAATCCGCACATTGAACTGGCCCGCCCTCACCGTGACGGTCATCGGCGTGATCGTCGGGATGGTATCGGTCTATCGATGGTCGTTCGAGCCGGTCAATGACCCTGAGCCAGACGGCGAACACGCGGCCCACTAACAGCACGGAGGCTACTTAAGTGGCAGAAGCTACCGCCGCCATCCATGGTGAGCACGAACCAACGACCACCGGTCTGAACCACAGAAAGCTCCTGATGTGGGCGTTCCTGGGATCTGACTGCATGTTCTTCGGCACCCTCATTGCCACTTATCTGGTGTACAAGGGCAAGAGTCTCGTAGGTCCGTACCCCATCGACGTCTTCGACATCCCGGTCACGTCGGTAAGCACCTTCGTGCTGCTGATGAGCTCGATGAGCATGGTGATGGCCTACGCCTGGCTGACCAGAGGCAACCTGAAGGCATTCCGCATATGGCTCGCATCCACCGCTATCATGGGCGCGACGTTCCTCGCTTTCCAGATGTTCGAGTTCCGGGACTTCGCAGTTCACGGACTGACACCTAGAACGAATCTGTTCGGGTCTTCGTTCTTCACTCTCACGGGATTCCACGGCGCGCACGTGACGCTTGGCGTGGTGTGGCTGCTGTCGATTCTGTTCCACTCTTTCAGAAAGGGCGGCGTGACCCCTGAGAAGAATCTGGACGTTGACCTCGCGGCGTTGTACTGGCACTTTGTTGACATCGTCTGGATCGTCATCTTCACCGTCGTCTATCTGTTCGGAGTATTCGAAGGATTCCCTGGAGCAGCGACGGCGGGCGCCGCACACTGAACCAACGACAGTTTTCAATCCCTGCGCATGAGACGGCCCTGCGCATGAGACAGACGTAACAAACTCGGAGAGATGGCATGAGTCTGGAGAATACCCAAGTAGAAGAGCACGCAGGCAACGACTCAGTCCACACTGGCCATCCGACGCCGGCGACCTACTTCAAGGTGGCGATGGCGCTGTCAATTCTGACAGCGATAGAGGTCGCAATCTTCTACGTTACACCATTGAGCTACGGCATCATCCCAATCCTTGCGGTGCTGTCTATCGGCAAATTCGCCCTCGTGGTGCTGTACTACATGCACCTGAAGTTCGACTCGCAAATCTTCACGGGGATGTTCTTCTTTGGAATGATGGTCGCCACTGGCGTCACCTTCTCGCTGATGGCCCTTTTCGGTTGGTTCCTACTCTGAACAGATCGGTCGTGGCGGACGCGCCGGTTCGACTTGCAATGGGTCGTCGGCGCCGGAAGGAGATGAGGGATGGGACTCGGCACAGGGTCGCTATGGACGACGTGGCAAGCCGAACCCGAGTCAATAGTGCTGCTGGTTGCCATAGAAGGGCTGTACCTGCTCGGAGTCGGTCCGCTCAGGGAGCGGAACAACTGGGCAGACGACGTGGACCCCAGGCAGGTTGCTACGTTCACTCTCGGCGTGCTGGTCCTGTTCGTGGCCCTGGTCTCTCCGATCAACGTGGTCAGCGACCAGTACCTGTTCAGCGTTCATATGCTCCAGCATGTGCTCCTGACGCTGGTGGCGCCGCCGCTGCTGGTACGCGGATTGCCTCATTGGCTCATCCGCCCATTCCTGCGACCCGATTGGGCATTCCGGTCTGCACGAGCAATCACCCACCCGATCGGAGCGTTTCTCGCCTTCAACATAGTCTTCTCGCTGTGGCACGTACCCGCTCTCTACAACGCATCCCTGTCGAACAACGTGGTCCACGTTGTCGAACACATAATGATGATTTCGACGGCTATGGTCATGTGGTGGCCTCTCACGAGCACCATGGCGGAGCTGCCCAGGGTGTCGTACCCGATGCAGATGATGTACTTGTTCGGTCTGTCTGTCGCGCAGATCATCGTCTTCGGAGCGCTGACCTTCGCCGGACAGCCACTGTACGAGTTCTATGTGGAAGCGCCTCGAATTACCCCGTTCTCAGCTCTGACCGATCAGCAGATCGGCGCGATCATTATGAAAGTTGGAGGCGGACTGCTCTTCCTCGGCCTACTGGTAGTGACGTTCTACCGCTGGTACGGTGAAGAAGAGCGAATTCGCCAGGCCAACCGAAGGCAACGCATGAATTACCTCGAAGACGGAGCTCCCGGACTGGAGGAGACCCCAAGATGAGCAAAGAGTTTGGATTTTCGATACTGTTCCCGTTCCTAGCGGTCCTAATGATCGCCGTTTATGGCGGCGGGCTTGGCACGATCTTCATAGTCTTGGACGAGGTGATCGGCATCGAGGCAGTTATCGTGCTCGGGACGGCGCTGGTGTTCGGGGTGCCAATAGTCGCATACCTGCTCACTCGCAATGAGCCTGCGGAGTAGTCTCTACTCTGGCATCTGAAATGCGGCCCGATCGGTACGACAGGTCGCCCTTCTCGCCGCGCCGCGCTCTCGGTAATGCGCGCGTCCTGGGTCTAACGCTCCCTATCGTTATCGCACTTCTAACCGTTCTGGGCGGATGCGGCAACGGTCAGACCGAGGCCGAGTTCAACGGGACTGTCCTCAAGAGCGCTGAACTCTCCCCTCAGTTCAGCCTGACAAACCAGCTCGGTCAATCGGTCACTCTCCAGAACATGCAGGGCCGAGTCGTTGTCCTCACGTTCCTGTACACATACTGTCCAGACGTGTGTCCCATAATCACGACGCAGCTGAAGGATGTCCACGAACAGTTGGAAGAGGATGCGAGTGGCGTCGAGTTCGTAGCCATAAGCGTCGATCCCGAACGAGACACGGTTGAAGCCGCGCGCGACTACCTCGAGCGCTGGAAGCTGGGGGATGAGTGGCAGTTCCTGGTAGGCAGCCGTGAAATACTGGCCCCAATCTGGGAGAGCTACTACGTCGATCCGTATGCCGAGGACCTCAGGGAAGAGACTCCGACACCGGAGCCGCGTGGGGCGATAGACGGTCTTGGCGCCGCCATCGCCGAGAAGTACCTCGTCGTTCACTCGGCTCCGGTGTTCCTCATAGACCGGAACGGACGAAGGCGAGTGGTGTTCACATCTCCTTTGGATCCAGCGGAGATCGTTCAGGACATAGAGACGCTGCTCAGATAAGAAGCCAGCGTCTGTCCCTAGGCCGCTTCGAGGCGCTGCTTCGCGGTCTCGACGATCTGAGCGAACCCTTCTGGGTCCTGCATCGCGACGTCGGCCAGCATCTTGCGGTTGACCTCAACGCCAGCGAGCCGCAGACCGTGAATAAGAGTGCTGTAGTTGATGCCGTTAGCGCGGGCGGCGGCGTTGATCTTGATATTCCAGAGCTTGCGCATGTCGCCCTTACGTTCGCGCCGGTGAGCGAAGGCGTAGGAGTAGGCTTTCAGCATGGACTCGTTGGCTTGCCTGAACAGCGAGTGTCGCCCGCCCTGATGACCCTTGGTCATCTTTAGAATCTTCTTGTGGCGTCTTCGCTTAATGACGCCGCGCTTGATCCGCGTCAATTTGATTCCCTCTCTGCTCGGACATGCAACCGCCCCTGCACTTGGAAGGGGCGGCGTGGATTAAGGCCGGACGTGAGATTCTAGCAGTTAGCGGAGCCCGTATGGAAGCGCGCGCTTTAGCATCTTCACGTCGGATGGGCTGGCCTCGATCTTCTTGGCGAACAGGCGCTTCGACCTCGCGGTCTTCTTGCGGCGCAGGTGGCTTCTATGGCCCTTCATCCGGACCAGCTTGCCGGTGCCGGTGATTCTGAACCGGCGCTTGGCGCCTTTGTGAGTCTTGAGTTTAGGCACGAACTTTCTCCGCTTGACGTTCTGATCGCTGCTCCCTGGGAGCAGGGGATGTGATTGGCGTCAGTACCATCGAGAGCATTCTCCTGCTCTCGAACCTAGGGGCGCTTTCGAGCGCGGCGTCATCCACGAGCGCTTCGGCAACCTTTCGCAACAGCGCCATTCCAATCTCTGGGTGGTCGTTTTCACGACCGCGGAACATGACCGAGACCTTGACCTTGGCCCCCTGATCGAGCAGGCGCTTCACGAGACGAGTCTTGGCCAGTCGATCATGCTCACCGATGCGCGTCTTCATCCTGACTTCGCGCAGCTCGTTGGTTGGCTTGGCCCTGCGAGCCTTGCGCGCTTCGCGCTCCTTGCGTGTGGCCTCGTACTTGAACTTGCCGAAGTCCATAAGGCGACACACTGGCGGCTTTGCGCCTGGGGCAACCTCGACGAGGTCGTATCCCCGCTCGTCGGCGATCTGCAACGCATCGCGGGTGGCCATCACACCCAACTGGGTACCCTCCTCGTCAATGACGCGCACCTGTGGAATTCTTATCTGCTCGTTGGCTCTGTAGTCCCGGGGGGGTATCCTGACACCTCTTTCTAAAGCTTTTTCCAAAGTAGGGCCAACTCAGGCCCGAACCTGAGTTTCACAGAATATAGCACAGATGCGACAACCCGGCAACAATGGAAAATTGCACAAGCGCGATTGTGGATAAACCCCTACGAATTTGACACATACGCGCCAACTCCGTTCGCCTTGACACCCCAATAGTTGTTCTTTAGGATTCTGCTGTGGGTATTCTGACGGGAGCTGAGGATGCCAAGCAGGTACCAGCGAGAAATCGAAGACATCCTCGAGAAGGCTGGCGAGGTAGGGCCAAAGCGTCGTCCCAGACGTGCGTCGGATCGCCGCAGCCTTCGCCAACTGGTGTGGCTCTACGTCAAGCAGTCGCTGAGCGGCAACTTCTTCTCCATTTCCCCGGGTCGGATAATGCTGCTCGGCTTTGTGCTGCTCCTCTCGTTCCTGCTGGTCAGGCCGTTCAGCGCCGGAGTCGCGGGTATGCTCGCTTGGGCCGGACTAATAATCTTCATCGTGGGCTACGCCCTGGTTCTCGTTCGTCCGCCCAAGATCGAAAAGCGCTGGCGTGGCGAGTCCATCGAGATGGAGCCGTCCGGCGGCTCATGGCTGGACCGGATCAGACGCCGGATCACCAGGAGCTGAGCCGACTCAGGGACCTCATCACACAAAAATACAGAAGGGCGGGATTCAGTCCCGCCCTTCGCTCTTCTCCTAAAGTCCGGTAACTAGACCGCGCACTCGCCTTCGCCGCGTTCCAGAACGTACTTGACTGTCTTGCTCCAGTCTATATACACGTCCAGCGACTCCCGGTTGAGCTCCGGCACATCCTTGAACTCGGCCAGCAGAGGCTCGAACGACTCTGGCCCAACTCGCGCCGCGAAATCGCGGAAGATCTCATCTTCCTGCCGTTCGTCCTTGTAGAAGTCGAGAACCTTTCTGAGCGCGTCCGGCATCCGCTTTGCTGGCACCTTGGTCTTGACCCGCAGGCCGATGCGCGTATCGCCCTCCTCGAATCCTCCGCCGAGGAACAGCTCGTACGCCGGCACCTGCCCGCTCGGACCCTTGGCCGCCGCGCCGTGGAATCCGATGTCCGCGACATGGTGCTGTCCACACCCGTTCGGGCATCCGCTCATCTTGATGTGCATCTTGCGGATTAGCGGGTCGGCCTCCTTGTCTATGACCGAGACGGCCTCCGCGACGGCGCGGCCCAGACCCATCGAAGACGTTATGCCGAGCTTGCAGCTATCGGTGCCTGGGCAGGAGACGACATCGGTGATCTCAAGCGCGCCCGCGTCTCCGAACCCGATCTCCTTCAGCTTCGACCACACTTCGTAGAGCGCGCCTTCAGGCACCCACCTGATGGCCAGGTTCTGCTGGTGCGTCAGCCTTACACGGCTCGCGCCGTAGGTGCGGCTGAGGTCGGCGAGCTGGTGGAACTGCTCGGGATCGATGTCACCCAGCGGCAGCTTCGCGGTCACGGTGTGGTATCCGCTCTGCTTCTGCGACTGGACGTTGGTGTCAAGCCAGCGACCGAACTCGGGGTCCGACCCAGTGGCGAAGTCGCCGTGCAGCGAGGGGGCGTCCGCCTCTTCGTCGTCTATGAACAGCAGTCCTGTTGGATCGAACGACCGCTGCGCCCAGTCCTCTTGGAGTTGCTCTTCGACGAGGTCGCGGTAGTCATCGATTCCGATGCGGTCGATCAGGAACTTGACACGCGCCTTCATCCTGCTGCGCCTGAGCTCGTCCGAGTTGTGGAACACCCTGAGCGCCGCTTCAGTTACCCTTAGGTACTCGTCCGTGCTGACGAACTCGTACAGCGTGGGCGCGATGCGAGGCATGATCGAGGTGCCTCCGCCCATGACCAACTTGAAGCCACGCTGCCCGTCTCTGATAGCGGGCAGGAAACCCACGTCGTGGATGCCGGTTATCGCGCAGTCTCGCGCGCAGCCTGAGAACGCCGTCTTGATCTTGCGCGGCATAGACTGGGTGAACGGGTGTCGCACGAAGTACCTGGAATACGCCGCGGCGTATGGAGTGACGTCGAAAGGCTCTTCGGCGCAGACCCCAGCGATCGCGCATCCGGTCACGTTTCTCACGGTGTTTCCGCACGCCTCGCGGGTAGTCAGCCCGACCGACGCGAGCAGTCGCATCATCTCCGGCGTATCTTCAAGCGGTATGTGGTGAAGCTGGATGTTCTCGCGCGTGGTAACGTGCCCCTTGTTGAGCGGCGCGAACCGGGCGACGATGTCGCCCATCATGTCGAGCATGTCAGCGGTCATGCCGCCGAAGGGTATCTTGATGCGGAACATGTGGACGTCCGGCTGCCGCTGTCCATAGACGCCCTGGCGGAGTCGGAACGCCATGAAATCGGTGGGGTCCCAGTCACCTGCCTGAAATCTCTTGACTCCTGCTTCGAACTCCTCGATTTCCGAGGGGTGGTAATCGATGATCGGCTTGGTCTGAGTCATTGCCTTGAGGTCCTTACTGCTGGTGCGAGATGGCCTGAAAATAGCAACGTCCCGTTCACAGGCGCGAAACGGGACGGTCTTCGGGTGCGGTAGCTCCGAGGCTGCCCCTATTCAGGGCGGCTACAGATGCATGTCAAAGTGCGGCTGCGAAAACTAGCCATAGTCAGACCAATTTATCAACCCGCCGTATGGG
>JAAXHZ010000092.1 GCA_012270625.1 Dehalococcoidia bacterium
AGGCTGTCCACACCCTCCTGGATCCGCGCGCCGCCGGAATCGATCAGACCTACGACAGGCGCGCCTGTTGTCGTGGACAGGTCCATCACCTTGCATATCTTCTGCGCGACCGCTTCCGAGAGCGAGCCGCCGAACACCGTGAAGTCCTGCGCATAGACAAATACGAGCCGCCCATCCACCTGCCCGTATCCCGTTACTACGGCATCGCCCAGGAAGCGCTGATCGGCGAGTCCGAAGTCAGTCGCTCTGTGGACTACGAACGTGTCCAGCTCCTGGAAAGTGCCGTCGTCGAGAAGGAGATCGATTCTCTCTCTGGCCGTCAGCTTGCCGCGACTGTGCTGTGCGTCGATTCGTCTCTGACCGCCGCCAAGCAGAGACTGCTCGCGCATCCTGCGCAGCTGCGCTCGACTATCGACTTTGCGTCTTATGACCATGCTCTGAGTGGGGCCAAAACCGACCTACAAAATTCTGAACCAGTGTAGCTAGATTCCAGACTGTGGGCAAGATTGGCACACTCGCGGAGCCTGTATCAGCTCAGTCGGCGGTCTCGATAAGAGCGATGGCTCACCCTTCCCCGGCCCCTGGATTGCCGAGCGGCGAGCCACTTCGTGGGTCCGGGCTCCGTATAGGAGTACGGGGTGACGTTCTTCCGTCGGAATGACGACGACGTCCGTTAAGGCGCGAGCGAGTAGCAGCGCCGACTGGGGTCGATACAGCATCGGCCACCGAGAGCACGATCTCTGACTGCTGACTTCGCGCACTTCGTACACTTTTTGCACTTTTTTTGGCTCTCATTTTTTGGGCTCTGTGGACTCATACGGGTACGAATACGACATCTCCCTGCTGACTTCGTGCACTTCGTACACTTTTTGCACTTTTTTTGGCAGTGTCGCGGCGATGCGCGTTTTTCGAGGAGTGAGTGAAGGGGAGTGAGGAGTGAGAGTCACCGGTCACGCCCCCAGCTCAGGGCTAACGCAAGATGGAAGGCAGAACTCCATCCAGATTAGCCACTGCGTCCCTTCTCCCCAGGGGCTTACAGGGGTAGGTATTCGTGCTT
>JAAXHZ010000093.1 GCA_012270625.1 Dehalococcoidia bacterium
TTCTACCGTGACCTGAGTGATGAGCTGCTCCAGCGCAGTGAACAGGTCATCGCATTCGTTGGTGTGCATCTCCAGGGTGTACTGGACAGTCGATACCGAATCTCCACTCAGATCTACTTAGCGTTTGGTGGCGCTGTTTTTCTCACTATTGCGGCAAGCCTCGTTGGCTGGTTTTCGTTTGACAGAGTGGGCGATGAGCAGGCGCGTGTCAATGAGGGCAGCGTCCCCGAAATGACTGCTGCCTTCGGGATCGCGCAGCTTGCCAACTCCCTAGTGGACGCCGGCCCTCGTCTTGCTGCCACTACCAACACCGCAGACTTCCAGGTTGTCGCTGCCGACATCTCAGCCGCGAACGTTGCGCTCGTTGGCGAACTTGCGCTGCTGCAGGGGCAGCACGCAAATGATGAACGTTTCGACCGTATGCGCTCTTACGTGGACGAGCTGACATCCAACACGCACGTTATTCAGGCCGATATGGTAGAGTCCTTTCCTCGTATCATCCTGTTGGAGAATCTGAGAGCCGACATCGCTGACGTGGACCGTCAGCTCCGGGTAATACTGGCGCCGGCCGTGGACGATCAGTGGTTCTACATGATGACCGGCTACCGGAATCCCGACGATCCCCCGGTCGTTATAGATGAGCGCCTTACAGAACAGGAGCTGTTTCAGTATCGTCACTTGGCCGCGCTTGTAGCTGACGCAGACTATGCTCGGCAGACTCTGGAGAGCGGCTTTGGCGTGTCCAATTCCTCCACTCTAGAACCGTTGCGCGAGAGTTTCGAATCTGCGATCAGCCGCATGGACCACAACCTCGCGGCTATCAGAGGGCTTGACCTCGGAGATGAGATCGAGCCGCTCATTGCCAGACTGTCCGAACTCGGCATAGGAGAGCAGGGAGCGCTAGAACTCTTGGATCTCCAGTTCCGAGTCCTGGAGCGCCGAAACGATCTGCTGGCGCAGAACCGCGGCGTTTCGGTAGAGCTGCTGAAGGAGGTTGATGGCCTCGTCGAAATCGCCAACACCAGCGTAGGGGACGCGGCCATCGCTTCGGACGAGGCTGTCTTCGCAGGTAAGATCGTTCTTGCTACGCTGAGCGTGGTCAGTGTGGGTGGCGCTGCGCTCATCGCCTGGCTGTTCATTGGACGGATTCTGCTGAGCCGTCTCCAGATTCTGCTCGGTTCGATGCGCCGCATGGCCGGTGGCGACCTCGATGTCGAGGTGGATACCAGTGGACGTGACGAAGTCTCGGAAATGGCCGGCGCTCTTGAAGTGTTTCGCAAGGCGTCGCTGGATGCCCTTGAGCTGGATGAGGTTCGGCGACTCAACGACGAGCTGGAGCAGACGAACGAAGAGCTGACGGAAACGGTCAAGCAGCGTGATACTGCACTGGAAGACCTCCAGCGGGCCCAGGACCAGATAGTGGAGCGCGACAAGCTGGCCGCCATTGGCGAGCTGACGGCAGGTGTGGCACATGAGATCAGAAATCCGCTGAACTTTGTCAAGAACTTCGCCGAGGGTTCGGAAGAGATACTCGAGGAGCTGACAGAAGTGGTCGAGGAGGCAGCGGAGGCCTTGGAAGACAGCCAGCGCGAGCTGATAGTCGAGATCTCCGACGAGCTCAAAGACAGCCTCAACCGCATCCAGAGCAATACCAATCGCGCCGAGCGAATCGTCCGCGACATGCTTCTAATGAGTCGGGGATCATCTGAGCCTCAGCTTATCGATATCAACAGTTTGGTTGAGGAGAATGCCCGGCTTTCATTCCACAGCGCGCGGGCTGCTAACCCGGATTTCCAGCTCGATCTGGTAATGAACCTAGATCCCAGCGCGGGACAGGCCGAAGTCATTCCCCAAGACATGGGCCGCGTTATTATAAATATAGTCACAAACGCTGGCTTCGCCACCAACGAAAAACGCCTTGAAATCAGTGATGGCTCATTTGGAGCTGAGTCCTACATGCCGACGGTGTATCTAGCCACTAAGAGGCTCGATGAAC
Source organism: Dehalococcoidia bacterium (assembly GCA_012270625.1). The sequence continues at coordinate 1,997 of JAAXHZ010000093.1, forward strand.
GCATTGAGATTCGGATCAGGGACAACGGCACTGGTATCCCGCCCAATGTCATCGACCATATCTTCAACCCGTTCTTTACGACCAAAGACCCGAATCAGGGCACTGGACTTGGACTCGCGCTCTGTGCCGACATCATACGTCAGCACGGCGGCTCGGTAAGAGTTGACACCGAGCTTGGCGAGTTTACCGAGATGATTATAGAGATCCCGATCACCCAGCCACAGTCCATTATCGGGTCTGAGTCTGCTCCGGTAGGTGTATGATCGCTAACGATCGGTCTCGAAGCGCCCTATGAGATCGGAATCGACACGATACTCTATCGGCATTCTGCCCAAAGAGATCGCGTCTGGCGGCACTATACCTCCGGAGAACACCAGCTTCATCGCGTCCTCCACGGTGAGGTCGGTCTCGAACAGATCGTCTTCGGAGACCAAGGCCATATTTCCGGATGTAGGGTTTGGGACAGTTGGGATATAGACGATAGCCAGCGACTCAACGGAATCTGGTTTCATCACTCTCGCCGTCACGAATCCCAGCGCTATCATCCCCTCTCTGGGCCACTCAAGAAAGACGACTCGGCTGAAGTTGAACTGCGAGGTCATCACGGTGGTCGCCTGCCGGGTTACTCCAAGTATGCCTTTGACCACAGGGATGCTGCCCATCACGTCCGTCACAAAGGTCATGATAGTCTTGCCGATTCTCGTTGAAGTCATCAGGCCGACCAAGTAGAACACCAGTATTGCCAAAACCAGCCCGGTGCCCGGAATGTTCGGAAATTCCCATGCTCCTCCTGAGAACTCCCGTATCGCGGTGTGCAGCAAGGGAGTTATCGCATTGTCTGCCAGGCCCATGACGTAGAGGATGACGACTATGGGGACTATTATCGGAAGCAGCTCCAGCAGACCGGACACAGTCTTGCTCTGGAAGTGACCTCCGATCCGCTGAATCGGGTTGGGCCGCGTTTGCAAGTCCTCGGGTTGAACTCTGCCCTGTTCAGCCACGGTTCTTACTCCTAAATCGCCGTTACTGTCGCACTCATATTCAGTGACAGAGTCCAGGCCGCATAGCTCAACTTGGAAGCGGGCGATACGCCCGTGATCAACCAGGATGATTAGTCAGCGCCCTCGCCTTTGGGATCGTCTTCCAAGAAGAACCATGGCCTTTCTACGGCTTCATGAGGCCATAGGAACTCGAACCCTGCTCGCAGCGCTGTCTGTCTATCGAGATCCTCGCGATCTCCGATGTGATAGTACACCTCTGCGTCGAACTTGGCTTTGACGTCTGCGAGCATGTGCTTCGGGATGACAAAGTCGGCAGCGATGTTGTGCTCCTCCCAGATAGCTCTCTGTGCGCTCGGCGGCCTGTCCGAGCAGCTCCCGATCAAGAAGCCGTTCTTCTGAGCGTTTCTTGCCATATCCATGGTCAATGGGCCGGGCGGGTCGCCTACTTCCATGGTGCCGTCGATGTCGAAGCTAATCAGTATTGCCAAGTGAGTTCCTCTTCTCTAATTCACGGTGTGTAGCGGCTCTGCTGACCTGTGTCGGTATCGCGCAGAGCTATCACTCTTCCCGGTCCATATACTGTCTTGTCGATGTGAGTGAAACAGGAGTCCTAGTCAGGGGTGGCGCTCCACACAGTGAAGTTGCCGCCCAACGGCATCGGGCCGCCTGATACGGTAACCTCAGGCTTTACACCAGTGACCTGTCTCGCTCCGGCGCGTCCCTGGAGCTGCTGGATGGAGTCGGTGTGCATCCAGAAACGGCTCCGGCCGCTTCCGATGTTGCCACCGCTGGGCAGAATCGGATTTGGACCCTCGATCGAAATGTCAGTCTGATAGAAGTCCAGAGCGTCCCCGAATCCCATTCCACGGTACCCCAGACCCTCTATATGGAACTGGTGGAACTGGGTGAAGCCATCGTACATGTTCTCGAATGAGAGGTCGTCGGCTGTTATGCCAGCGCTCTCGTAGATTTTTCGTCCTGTGCTGGCTGTCTCAGCTTCAACCTCTTCAAGAGTTGGGGTGAGGCTTCTTGGCTTGCCGCGGCTTGAGGCGTGGCCGAGTATGTACACGGGCTTCTGCTTCATATCGCGTGCTCGTTCAGCCGTTGTGAACAGGTAGGCGGCCGTGCACATGATGGGAATGTCATTGTCAAAAAGGTTTGCAGGCTTGGCTATCCATCTCGAGGTCAGGTAGTCCTCCGGAGTTAGGTCCTCCGGCCTGTGCTGAGCCCAGTATCCCTCCGGGAACAACAGCCCGTTACGCCTCGAGTTCCGCATGAACGGTGCCATCATGTCGTGGTGCTTGCCGTACTTGGTGCAGTACTGCGCGAACTGCAACGCCGTCCCATAGCATCCTGGCGGACCCCACAGCGAACGACCGGCGCCGAGCGCGTATGATCCCGGCACTTCATCGGCGGCGCTAATGCCGCCGTGATTGTAACGGCCCTCGTAGTTGTGCCAGCCCTTCACCACAAGACAGGTGTTCGCCAGTCCGTCGCCGATGGCCTGCGCCGCGACGACTATGGCCGCGGACATGCACCCAGGCGCGTGCATCATCAGCTTGACGTTCGTCAGCTCCGGCATGTTCTTCAGAAGCCACTCCGCGCTGAGCTGACCTATACCGTCCAGCGGGTTGTCCGTAGGATTGAATGCGTTGACCACGTCCATTGGCATGGGTGTCCCCTCAGGCCAGGGCGCTCCGGTGGTCGTGACTGGGACGATAACAAGACCGTCCACCTGGTCTGGGCTGACGCCCGCGTCTTCTATGGCCTGACGCATCGACTGGATGCTGCCCGCCCCCACAGTTGTCTCCGGTCTGCCGTCCCATCGCCGAGCGGTCGGCGAGTGGCCAATACCGATCGCCGCGACCTTCCCGCGATGTTCCCAAATGCCCAAGCCCTCAACAGATCGGTACATAGACTCAGGGGCATCTATCGTTGTCATATCCAGTACTCCCTTGTGTTAGAAAAGTGTCAGCTTGATTCTGGCGAGTGACCGGTGTTTTGCTAATAGAGCTGAGACTGTCATCGGTCTCCAACTACCTGCCACTCAGGCACCTTCTGTCCATTGGCGGTTGCTTCGAAGATCACCTCCACAGCGCCTCCGACAGGCACCTCGTCCACCGCTGTTCCCGGCAGGACCGAGTACATCTGGATTCCTGGGTCCTCTTCCAGCATGACGACGGCAAGGTTGAACGGCTGGTCCTCCTGGAGCAGCCTGATTGGGCAATCGTACACGACGCAGTAGTTGTATATCGTGCCCCGTCCGCTCATCTCCTTCCAGTCCAGACTGTCGCCTGAGTCGCATCCACCGCATGTGGGCTGTGGAGGATTCTGCAACCTGTCGCAGGCGACACAGTTTTGAACAACAAGACGCCCCTCGTTCGCAGCATCCCAGAAGGGTTTCGTTAACTCGTCGGGTATTACACCCTGCTTCACCATCTTAGTCTCCCCTGGTCAGAGTACGTTTTTCAAAAACTGTCTTTACCTTTTCTAAATCTGTCAGGCGATCCTGACAGATAATAATGCACATTGGCAAAGATGCCAACCGTAGAAAATCAAAACCTTCGCGTAACCCACTCTACACGCCAGGTCAGCGTGGACAACGGGGCAGCAGCAGCATCACTCTTCGTAGGTGAACTGAGCCGTGCGTCGCCACAGGTCCACGCCGTGAAGGTGAAGCGACACCACTTCGCCGGGCGCCAAAGAAGCCGGAAGCGCCGCGCGGGTGCGGAAAGGCCAATCCACCATTTCCAGCAGCGCTGCGCGACGGCCGGGGTTCTCCAGTACGGTGGCTTGGCGGACAAGGCCGCCACCCACAGCTTCGGCATCTCGTCTGCGCATGTCCAGCCACTTCAAGAAGAAGTACATACGCCGATTGTTCTCGATCCTCGACATCTGTCGCACCTGCACATCGGCTCTGTGAGCGATGGATGTGACTGCTTCCTGGTCGTACAGAGATTCAGCCGTGAGCAAGTAATGCGAGATCTGTCTCTGTACCAGAAGGTCGGGATAGCGCCGAAGCGGCGACGTCGCCTGCGTGTACGCATCTACCCCCAACCCTCCGTGCCGCCCAGGCTTGACGCTGACGTTCGCTGCTGTCAGTCTCCGGGTCATCATGTATGTCCGAAGAGCTCCATCAGGCACCTGTGTCACTATGTCGGACATATCGGGGAGGTCTTGAGCTCGAAATGGGGCAGGCAGCTCGTTTTCAACACAGTACATGGCGAGCAGTGAGTTGCACAGCACCATGTACTCCTCGACAAGACTGCGGGCAGGGGCCTCGCGAGGCACCACCCGTACGCTTACCTCTCCGCAAGTATCCACCTTGACAGACAACTCTGCTCTGTCCAGGCTGAGCGCTCCTCTGGCGTCTCGCGCTGCCCTGAGTGACTTCGCCATGCGATGCAGTGCGCTTAGCTCTGCGTGCAGCGGGTGAGACGAGTCGGCAATCGCGGCGTCTGCCTCTTCGTACGCCAGCGCATGGTCGCTGCGAATGGCGGACTTCACAACCTTCCAGTCGCTCACTTCCCCACCGTCGGTCAAATCGACGATCACGCTTACAGCCGCCCTCAACTCTCCGGGGTTGAGACTGCCTGAGCCTGACGACACGGCCTGCGGGAGCATATTGATCGTCTGCTCAGGCAGGTACAGCGAGGACATACGCCGGTCCGCCTCGACGTCAAGCGCGGAGCCTGCCTCGATCAATGCTCCGGCGTCGGTGATATGAATTCCGACGCGATGGGAGCCGCAGCCGGTCGGCTCGATAGACAGCGCATCGTCGCGATCACGTGTCTCCAGGTCGTCTATTGTGATCGTCAGCAGGCTGCTCAGGTCTTCACGATAATCATCTGACAGCAGTCTCAACTGGTCCGTAGATGCGGCTTCGGCGATGACCTGTTCTGGGAAGTCCGCTACTATTCCTTCACGCATTAGCGCCAGGTGCTCGTCGGCGTCCATTAGCCCCAGTCGCACGAATAACTCGAACGCGGCCCGCTGAAGGTCGCGTCCACGAACTCCCGCGGCCTCTAGGAATTGCTTAACGAAGCTGGCGCGGGTGTAGTCGTCTCCGTGCAGTACGAAGCCCTTCACCTGGGCCAAGATCTCGGACTGGTACTCGGTTGGATTTCCGGGAAGCTCGCCTGCGCGCAACGCTGACGACAGCTCTTCTGCGTCCACGGTACGCTGTTGCTGCCGCTGTCTTCGCTCGATCATCGTGGCGACAGTTTCACGGTCGCGGGGCAGGAAGTGTGACCCATCCCGAACGAATAGCAGATCGTCATCCAGAAGGTACAGGAGGATCGCGACGGTCTGCTGTACCGAGGGCTCAGCGCCCAGGTACAGCTCGCCTATGTCTGAGAGGGTGAGCGCTTCGCCATCGTCACAGACAACGTCCCACACCTCTTCGAGGTCCAGATCGTTGAGCTCCGCCTCTGACTTCTGTCTCAGCTCCTCGACAGCCTCGAATCCGGAGGCATTGACCCCCGTCTCGTGGATAACACGCGACTGCGTAAGCCTCGCCTCACGGTTGCGTCCGATGGCAAGGCGGAGCCGGTTCCCGGCTGTCGCAATGTACCGGGCCAGACGTGGGCCAGCGTCTAACTGGACTAAGAGGATATCCCCTGGCTGCATGAAATTAGTTCCTCGGGCGGTGGAGCGGATGCCAAACACCGATGACTAGGGCAGAACAAAGTCGTCTCGGCATCGGCTGCGGCATCAGGCTGGGGTAGGCAGTCTGGGGGCTACCTCCTTGACCAGAAGCTCCATTGAGCGCACCCAGCTATCGTATGGCTGCCACTCGTGGCCCATTGCCAACAGCACTCCGAATCCACCCACGTCGTCGTAGAGCGTGCCCAGCTTGTTTGCCACTTGGTCCGGACTTCCTACTACGAACACGTTGTCCACGAGGTATTCCGCATCTACGTCCGAGTCGGGCATGTCGGGATCCACCTTGAACAAGTCCAGCATCCCCAGCTTTGGCATGAGCCGCAGGAAGTATTGCTCGAAGTCTCGTCTGAGCACTCCATTCAGCGCCTCCTCGCGCGCTTGATCGGATGTCTCGGCGACATAGACCTCTCTGGCGATGCGCCAGTCGGCACGGTTCGGTGACAGGCCGGATGTCTCGGCGCCCTTCTGGACTGCGTCCCAGTGCGTGCTGAGGATGCGTGACGGCACGAGGTTGATGCTCATCGGGATCCAGCCTCGCTCACCCGCCAGGATCAGTGTATCTGAGTTCGGGGACACTCCCGCTACTCCGATAGGCGGATGCGGCTTCTGGTAGGGTGTTACGTGGAATCTCAGGCCGAAGTCGTCCACCGGTTCGGGGATAGTGAACCGCCAGAAGTCACCTTCATACACACCCGGCTTGGGGTCATTCCAGATCCCCAAGATAGTGTCTATTGAGTCTCGTGTCATCTTCCTATGCTCGTCACCGCGCGGGTCGAAGCCGAACACCTCGAAGTCGCCCGGGAATCCGCCGGAGCCGACTCCCCACTGAAAGCGCCCGCGGGCCATGTGATCGAGCTGGGCGATGCGGTGCGCGATCATGAACGGATTATGGTTGGGCATACAGGTCACGCCGGTGCCCAGCTTGATATTCTTCGTGCGCGCCAGCGCATTGGCAATGAACATGTCCGGCGCGGGGATGTTCTCCCATACAGTCGTGAAGTGCTCGCCTATCCATGCCTCGGCGTAACCGAGATCGTCCAGCACCTCGATCTGGAGGAGGTCATCTTCGAGTGTCTGTGTGATGTCCGACCCCGGAGGGTGCAGTGGCATTGTGAAGAATCCGACCTGCATTTGAGCGCCTCCATGTTGTACCTGTATTGTCTCATCCGGATCCGATCGGTCGTGATCGGGCTCCGTCCAGATGATGGACAGATGATCGATTGAATGTTACCAGATAGCTCCAACGCACACGATCCAGTGTAAACTTTGTCGAGATGAATTCCACAGCGGAGTGACCAATGACCGGCAACATAGATCAGCGTGCCCTCGACATTCTGAAAGACCTCGCCGAGCGTCCAGTCGCGCCCTTTCACGAGGAGCCTGTCGCAGAGTACATATCGAGTCGTCTTGCCGACCTCGGTCTGTCACCGTTCAGAGACGACTTCGGCAATGTCGTCGCTCACTACTCCAACTCCAGGGCAGACGAGCCGCCGATAGCTTTTGTAGCTCACATGGACCATCCGGGCTTCGAGATCGACGAAGTGGACGATGACGGCCCTATGGGCATCGCTCTCGGTGGAGTCCCGGAGGTCTCGCTGTCTCAGCCCGCGGATGTGCTGGTTCTGATGCTGGACGGTCGCAGAGTACGGGCCAAAACTGCTGAATTAAGCGTGGAAGCCAGAAGGGTACGCTTCGACCTCAGCGAGGATGTCGAGATAGTCCCGCCTGTCCCGGTGGTCTTTGATTTGCCCGATTTTGAGCTGGACGGTGACTTTATCAGGATGCGCGCCGCGGACGACCTTGCCGGATGCGCCGCTGCGCTCGCCGCTATGGAACGAATAGTCTCCGGCGGCGCAGAAGCCGACCTGTACGCAGTCTTCACACGCGCCGAAGAGGGTGGGCTGTTCGGTGCCCGGCTGATGGCTGAAGCGAGGACTCTTCCTATCGAGACCCTGATCGTGTCCATAGAGTCCAGTCCACTGATCCCAGGGATAGAGCAGGGTGGAGGACCGGTGATTCGCACCGGCGATGCGCTGTACACCTTTGACGCCGACGCGGAGCAGGCGCTGATAGTCGCGCGCGAGTCTATACGCGGCAGGAAGCCCGACTTCAGGTGCCAGCGTCAGCTCATGAGCGGCGGCGTGTGCGAGGGAACGGCGTTTGCAGTCTGGGGGTATCGTGCAACCGGCATGGCGTTCCCACTCGGAAACTATCACAATGCCACTACGGGAATCCGCGATCCAAACTCAGGCATTGGAGCCGAGTTCATCCGCGTGGAAGACTTCCTGGGTGGGGTGGAGCTTCTGACCGAGGCCGCGGTGAGCGTTTTGAGTCGCCACACATCGCCCGCGCGGGAGAGAGTGCGAGAAGTGCCGGCGGATGTGAGGGAACGGATGCTAGGCGGCAGGGTCAGTTGATCCCAAGCTATTGAGCCTCGCTGACGTCCCAGCCATCGAGAGTCCAGTATCCCACTCTTGGGAGGTCAGACACGGTCGTCAGTCCCTGCGCTCGTTTGAGCCGCTGGATGTTGAACAGGTGGGTGATCTCCTCGAAGTAGATGTGGCGCATCGATCCCTCTAGCTGCATGGTCACCGTGTTGGCCTGTTCGGTGGGTACGACCGCTGCCGGGTGAGCCTGGATCATCAGCCCCCAGCCGCTGTTCAGAGTTACGGTCACGGTATGCGACCTGAGAAATCCCACGTTGCGCTCGGAGAGCACGCGACGCGCCAGCTCGATGCCCTCGCGCAGCTTGGTCAGTATGTCTGGCAGCTCGTAGTACTTCGTATCGTCCATTCGACGGTCATAAGGCGAGTCTGCCAGCCCATTGACGTCATCGACTCCGTGCTCATCGTCAGGGAAAGTTACGTCTCCCCAGCGCAGGATCAGCCACCGGTAGATCAGGGATGCCATGTGGCTGAGCTGGACGCGAATGCTCCACTCGGCCCACCCGTAATCTTCAGACGACCAGTCGAGCTGCTCTTCGGTCAGCCCTTCGACTTCGTTCGTGATCAGCTCGTAGAGCGTGTCGAATTCGGGAAAGAGCGTAGAGCCAGGCGATTCATCGGTGATTGCTTGGTCGGTCATGATTTGCTCCCCGTCAGCGCGATCCTGAGATGTTCGAGCGACAAGTTACCTCCGCTCATTATGATCACGACTTTCTTACCTGCCAAACGGTCCTTGATCTTGATTGCCCCCGCGAGCGATGCTGCGCCCGCATGTTCAGTCAGATTGTGGGTCTGCTCAAGGTGCGTGACGATCGCTCGGTTCATCTCGTCCTCTGTCACGAGAATGAAGTCGTCCAGATGCTCACGCAGAATGCTGAGGGGCAGCTCGTATCCCGTTCCGGTCGCCAGTCCCTCGGCTGAGGACTTCATGGGCGCCTCGACGACGTGGCCTTCTCGCCATGACAGGTACATCGCTGGCGCTTGCTCGGCCTGCACGCCGATTACCTGGATGTCCGGGTTGATGGACTTCGCGACGATGCACGCGCCGCACGCGCCGCTGCCGCCTCCGATGGGAACGACGATAACATCGACGTCGGGCATGTCCTCGATAATCTCCAGGCTGTACGTGCCGACCCCAGCGATCAATCTCGGTTCGTTCACAGCGTGAACGTAGCGATATCCCTCCTCGCGCGAAAGCCGCTCGATGTATTCCCGCGACTCATCGAAGTATGCGCCGTGGTGTATCACTTCCGCGCCCAGGTTTCGCATAGACGCTACCTTGCCGGGGTTCGCATTCATTGGGACCGCTATGTATGCCTTCGAGCCAAAGACGCTCGCGGCGTAGGCGATCGACTGCCCGTGGTTACCGCTGGACGCCGTGGCCACTCCGCGTTCGAGCTCCTCCTTGGAGAGCTGCGACATCAGGTTGATACCGCCACGCATCTTGAACGCGCCCAACCGCTGGTGGTTCTCGTGCTTGACACGGACCTCGTCAGCGCCGATCAGCTTCTCAAGCCCGATGTAGCGATGAAGTGGCGTCCGTGTGACGTGGCCAGCTATGCGTCCCTTTGCCTGAATGATGTCGTGTAGTGTTGGTATCTGCAACTGTCACCTCTGCTCGTTCGACTTTAGATAGGGAGTTCGGTTCAGCATAAGGGTTCGCCGCCTCTCAGGGGAAGTCAGTGGGCACTCCCGCGTTGTGGTAGCATTGATGCCACACTCGAAACCAACCCTAAGGAGGCGACCGTGGCGACCGCAGCTCCGACCAGACCGCATATCGATACCGGCAGGAGCACGGTTTACTCGAACGGTGGCGTCGTGGTCTCTATATCCCCATTTGCGGCCTCAGCGGGAGCCAGGGTGCTGGCCGATGGCGGCAACGCATTCGACGCCGCTGTAGCTGTAGCGGCTGTCGAGGCAGTAACGGTCCCACCGGCGTGCGGAGTCGGGGGTGAGCCGTTTGCCATCATGTACGATGCGAGCGCTGGCGAGGTCCACGGTCTAACAGGCAGCGGACGCGCCCCGCTTGCGGCCAACCGAGACTTCTTCATCGAGCGCGGACACAGCTTCATGCCGCTCGAAGGCCCGCTCGCGGCGGCGATTCCGGGTGAGGCGCTTGCTTGGGAAGAGATCGTAGATCGTCATGGCTCGCGCCCTTTGGCGAAGCTGCTGGAACCCGCCATTGGCTATGCCGAAGACGGCTTCCCAATTAGCGATCAGCTCGCCGGAGGTTTCGACGTCCTGAACGCCAAGCTGGCGCAATTCCCAGAGTCGAGGGACATCTTCACTAACGACGGCCGCCCGCTGCAGCCAGGCCAGGCGCTGGTTCAGAAGAATCTTGCCAAGACGCTGCGCACCGTCGCCGCAGGTGGCGCTGAGGCGTTCTACCAGGGCGACATCGGCAGGGAAATGGCGCGCGCAATCCAGGCTGCCGGGGGCCTGTACACCGCCGAAGAGATAGCTAATCATCAAAACATCTGGTATCAGCCTCCGATATCCACGACTTACCGCGGAAACACCATCTACGAGACAGCGCCTCCTTCTCAAGGTCTGGTACTGCTCGAAATGCTCAACATCCTTGAGGGATTCGATCTGGCGAGTCTCGGCTTCTACAACGCCGAGTCGGTGCACACGATGGTCGAGGCGAAGAAGCTCGCCTTTGCAGACCGCAATCGCTACGCTGGTGATCCTGAGTTTGTTTCAACACCTGTTGACAAGCTTATATCCAAGAGGTTCGCGGCGCGGCGAAGGCAGCTGATCTCTTCCACGTCAGGTTCCTACGAACCCGGCCCGCTCGCCGCTCCGATACCGGGCGACGGCAACACGAGCTACTTCTGCGTGGTGGATGCTCGGGGCAACGCGCTGTCTTTCATTCACAGTCTGTCTATGGGATTCGGAAGCGGCTTCGTGGCCGGCAGCACCGGCGTGCTGCTGAACAATCGCATCGGTCGCGGATTCAGCCTGGCAGATGGACACCCGAACGTTATCGAGGGCGGAAAGCGCACCATGCACACGCTCAACGCCTACATGGTAATGCGGGGCGACAGACCTTATCTTGTCGGAGGTACGCCGGGCGGTGACAGACAGATCGCATGGAACGCCCAGGTCATTACCAACGTGCTCGACCACGGCATGAGCGCTCAGGAAGCGGTCGAGGCTCCCAGGTGGGCGTCGTTTCCCAGCACCGATCCGCACGACGTAGATAAGCCGTTCGTGATCGAGCTCGAAGGTGGGATGGAGGCTGGAGAGATAGACAATCTGCGTGTTAGGGGTCACACTGTCTCCGTAAGTCCGGGTCGTGTCTTCGGTGGTTCTGCGAAGCTGATAGTTATCGATCCTGCCACTGGCGTCCGCACAGCCGGATCAGATCCCAGAACAGACGGTCACGCCGCCGTCGTGTGAGCTTGGCGCCTGAAGTCCGTTCCCTTGATTCTTCTGCGGGTCGGTGACAGCCAGGGTCACAACCAACTGCACACGCTGCCCGGTCTGATTGACAGTCCCCAATCATGTTCATATAGTTCTGGCACCAGACAGTAGTGTGCTGAGGATTTTGCAGAAGGAACGTGTAAACGTAGTCGAAATTCACTGACAACCCCAAAATGGAGGTGGCCGATGCGATCAGGACAGCTACGTCGGAAACTGCGACAGTCCTGAGGAGCAGGAGAATGCTAGAAAGGTACGCTGGGCCGTCTCCATGTCGATCGACCGGCAGGGGATAGTGGACAACATCCTCGGCGGCTTCGGACGGCAGGCTGGCCCAGCCGAGATGAATGGAGTGACCTACGACAAGTATTTCCTCGACAAGTGGTCAGTCCCATACGACCCTGACATGGCCACACAGTACCTTGCAGAGGCAGGCTGGCCGGACGGCTTCGAAATGGAGATGCGATGCACAACGGGACATCCGCTTATGGTCGAGATGTGCGAGGCTATCGCCAAGGGCATGACCGACGTCGGTATCGACGTCAAGGTCGTCACGCTCGCATACTCGGCGAACCGGCCGTGCGTCGTCGCGCGCGAGTGCGGCAACTGGTGGTTCCGTACAGGCGGTGAGGGTCTTGGACTCAACCCGGAGATCGCGCTGCTGCGCCGTAACACGGTTCGCACGTTCAATCCCGGCTTCGAGATCCGCGAGCAGCTGGAGATCCTGGCCCAGATCGACGCCTGTAGGTCGAGTGAGTGCCTCGGTCGCGCTCGGAAGACTCTACGTCGTCGACGCTTGGTGGGACAGTCTGGCTCCAGGCATGATAATCGCTCTGGTAGTGATCGCGTTCACTCTGCTTGGAGACTGGGTACGCGACAGAATGGACCCGAGGCTCAGACAGACGTAGAGGAGGTCAAACAATGACTGTGCCAACCCAAAATCAGTTTCATCGTTCAACTCTCGAGATAGTGAATTCAGCAGACGGTATGGTATCTCTCCGAGAGATCAAAGATTCGCTAATCGAGCGTTTTTCGTTGTCTGAATCCGATCTGTCAGAAAGAGTACCATCTGGAGGACAGACGAGATTTGAAAACCGTGTGTACTGGGCAGTTTCTTATCTGAGACGTGCCGGTCTGTTGCGGTCACCTTCGCGAGCCATGTTCGTTATCACCTCAGAAGGGTGCGAATTTCTGACAAGACACGGAGGAGATGTTGACTCAGCTTCTCTGAATAGGTTGATTCAGGCGAGACAGCAACAGTTATACTCCGAACACCAAGACGCTGGGCAAACCATTGTAGCTGACATTGCCGACACTGATCCTTCTGATGCTACTCCACATGAACAGTTGGAAGAGCTCTATCGGGAATTGGATGATAGACTCGCTGAAGATATATTGGAGAGAGTTATAGGAGCAACACCTGAGCAATTTGAACGATTGACGGTCAGACTACTCGAGAGCATGGAATATGGCGAAGGACAAGCGATCGGACGTAGAGGCGACCAAGGAATAGACGGCATCATCAATCAGGATCCGCTCGGGCTGGAAAAGGTCTATATTCAAGCCAAGCGCTGGCAAAACCAAGTTGGCGAACCTGAAATACGTACATTCGCCGGTAGTTTGGAGGCCCAGGGTGCTAACAAGGGTGTAATTCATTAGTACCTCGACCTTCAGTCCTAATGCTCAACGGACCGCACAGACTATATCGGCAGGTAGCAAGTTCATACGCCTGATTGACGGCAACGAACTTGCCCGGTTGATGATAAGGCACGATGTCGGCGTAATCACTGAATTCACATATGCTGTCAAAAGACTGGACGAAAACTACTTCACAGAGGATCTGTGATCGATTGGCAGCGCGCGTGTCAACCTATGGGCTAAGTAATTCTGAGCTCCTCGGACTACTAGTGATCTGAAATCTTTGAAATGAGGAGTTAGCCGGATTCACATGACCTGCGGCAAGCCTGAATTCGGATGGAGGGTACTCATCAATACTAGGGTGTTGGCCTACTAGGTAGTGTTGACATTCTGATATGGAGGATCATCTATCACGCCATCTGTAAATAGGGTTTCCACTCTCCCTTGAGGGAGAGGGCTAGGGTGATCCACGCGATTGGCTCGCTCTTCGGTATCAAAGTGAAAATGTCAACACTGCCTAGAGCATTTGCCAAGAATACATAGTAAGGAGAAACACCATGAACTTCGGTCTGCTATTCGAGATGCAGCGCCCCTACCAGGGCACCGAGATAGACTGGAACACTCTGTACAAGGAGACGCTCGACCAGTGCGAGCTGGCTGACCGCGTCGGCTTTGACCGGGTGTGGTTCGTAGAGCACCACTTCCTGCTCGGGTTCTCCGGTTCTCCGTGTCCAGAGGTCATCTTCGGGGCGCTCAGCCAGCGTACCAAGAACATCAGGATAGGTTTCGGTGTGTCTATTCTTCCGCACGCGCATCCGGTTCGGATCGCTGAGCGCGTGGCGATGGTCGATCAGCTCACCGACGGACGTGTCGAGTTTGGAACCGGTCGCTCCAACGCCTACGAGCAGATGGGACTCGGCGTCGATCCCAGAGACACCCGTGACATGTGGAACGAGTCCATCACAATGCTGCCGCAGATCTGGCAGTCTGACGAGTTCGAGTGGGAGGGCAAGTTCTGGAACGTGCCCTCGCGCCGCGTGCTGCCGAAGCTCGTCCAGAAGCCGCATCCGAACATGTACCTCGCCTGTACTCAGAGCTCCAGCTTCGACCTTGCGGCGGAGAAGGGGATAGGCGTCCTATCGTCGGCATCGTACGCGACGTCGGTGCTGGAGTCGCACGTCAAGACATACAAAGAGAAAATCAAGCAGGCCAACCCTGTGGGCGCGTTCGTGACCAACTACTGGGCAAACAACGTACACGCCTTCTGTGGTCCAGACAATCAGGAGGCGCGCGAGCTCGCCGCGCTCTCTATGAAGACATTCTTCGGGCCAGACAAGCCGTACATCGCCGGGCGTGTTGGCGCGTACGAGGAGCTACTGGAGGCTTGGGGCGGAGTACCTGAGCACTTGGAAGCGGACTTCGGGCGATGGCTCAGACAGTCGGATGAGGCCCACAAGCGGCAGGCCGAAGAGGTCGGCATCTCGCTAGACTCCGGCCCGGGCGCCGCCCGCGCTGCCATCGCTGAGCTGGACGCCAACACGCTCGCCGACCGCGCGGTGACCATAGCTGGCGACCCGGATAGCTGCATTCGGGCCATTCAGCAATACCAGGAGATCGGTGTGGACGAGGTCATGATGATAATCCAGACCGAGACCATACCTCATGACAAGGTCATGAGCTCGATAGAGCTGTTTGGCAAGGAGGTCTTCCCGGTCATCCGAGAGATGGAGAAGTCCAAGGTGGTAGCAACCGCGGACTAGTCTCTGCATAATATGCGAGTATCGTTCGCTAACCGACGTCTTCGGCGAAACTACGGAAACTTCGCAAGTGCCAGCCGAGACTGGGGAGCGACTGTAGCGCGCAGATATGTTGAACGTGTTGAGACCCTACGTGAAACCGAACAGTTCCACCTACTCTACCCGATTCGGCGGTTGAGACTGCATCGTCTTTCAGGTCGAAGATCAGGGCAGTTCTCGATTGTGTTGGACAGGCGATGGCGGTTGATAATCACCTACTTGGAGTCGGAAGAGACCATCGTCATAGAAGAGGTGACAAATCATTATGACGACTAGATACTATAAAGCCCCCGAATTCGGCGGCATCGCGATTCCCCCTGGTGAAAGTTTGGCTGAAGAGATCGAATGTTATGGCATGACTCAGCAGGAGCTTGCTGAGAGACTGGACATGTCCCTCCAGGAAATCGGAGAGCTGATTCGCGGTGAGAGGGCTCTGACAAAGGACGTTGCTCAGAAGCTGGAGAAGATCTTGGGTTCCCCGGCATCTTTGTGGCTAGGCTTGGAAGAAAGATACCAGCGCACCAAGATACACTTGGAACTGCGCGAGAAGCCTCGCGCAGTTACATCTCCGGATCCATAGTCGCCAGACATCAACTCCTGAAAGACCATAGCCACGTGAACTACTGGACCGAGGCGCAGCTTGCCTCCATCCACAAGATGCTCAATCCACGCTCGATCGCCGTTGTGGGAGCGACAGAGAGACCGCAGTATGGAGGCAGGTTCCTGCGAGCCGCGCTCCAGGCCGGCGACAGAGTTCGCGTCTATCCTGTCAACCCGCGCTACGATGAGATACTCGGTCACAAGTGCTACGCAAGTGTATTGGACCTGCCTGAAGTGCCTGACGCCGTCGGCATAATAGTGCCATACCATCGTGTGATACCTGTGCTGCGTGAGAGCGCTGAGCGTGGAGCCGGGTCTGCGATCGTCATATCAGCCGGATTCTCTGAGCGTGGAGTGGACGAGCGACGCGAGCTTCAGGCCGAACTCGGAGATGCTGCCCGTGAGACTGGCGTTCGGATTTCTGGGCCTAACTGTCTTGGACTCGCGAACATCAAGGACGACATCTGGGCGTGCTCGTCGTCGCGGCTGGAGGGCGTCGATCTCAAGAGCGGCAATGTCGGTCTCGTCTGCCAGAGCGGCGCGTCCGCCTTCGGTCCCTTCCTGTCCAGGGCTGTGGGACGAGGTGTGGGCTATTCCTACATAGTATCAACTGGAAACGAGGCTGATCTGGAAGCCCCCGACTTCGCAAGGTATCTGCTCGATGACGACGACACCAGCGTAATCACCATGTTCATCGAGGGCTTCAAGGACGCGCGCAAGTTTCTGGAAGTGGCCAGGCTCGCCGCCGAGCGCGGCAAGCCAATCGTCGCCATCAAGATAGGTCGCTCCGATCTCGGAACAAGGGCGGCCCGCTCTCATACCGCCGCGTTAACTGGTGTGGACGAGGTGTATGACGCCGCGTTCGAGCAATATGGAGTCGTCCGCGTCCATGATTGGGACAAGCTGCTGGAGATCGCGCAGCTTCTATCCGTGGGGAGGGTGCCTGCCCAGCGTGGCATCTCGCTCGTATCGCACTCGGGTGGGGTCTGCTCGCTCACCGCGGATAACTTGGGAGACGCAGGTCTTGAGCTGCCTGAGCTGTCAGATCCGGCCAGAGACGCCATCAACGAAATCCTCGAAGGATTCGGTTGGGCCGCGAATCCGGCTGACATCACTGGACACGCCAGTCGCGACACGGTGCTGCCTATCATGGAGCACATGATCGACGAACCGGAAGTCGGTACACTGGTCGTCGCAAGCTCCGCCTCGGACGAGCAGGCGCAGCATGTGATCGACGTTCGCGACAGGCGAGACAAGCTAGTGACCTTCCTCTACACCGGCAACGAGCTGGGCGCGTCCACGGGGCTGGACCGCTTGAAAGACGCTGAGGTGCCGGTGTTCCACAGTCCTGAGAACCTGGCGGCGGCGCTCAGCAAGTTCCATGACTACCACGTATGGCGGGAGTCCAAGCTCATCTCCGGCTTCGGCAGCGCACGGCCAATGAGCGATTCCCAGAGTGCGTTTGCTGACCAACTCAGAGAGAGTTCCGAAGCCACGCTTTCCGAATACGTGGCGAAGCGGATCATTGAACAGTGGAATATGCCGGTCGCCACCGAGCGCTTGGTCTCCTCCGAAGATGAGGCCGTGGAAGCTGCCCGTGAGATCGGTTTACCGGTTGTGATCAAGGTCAGCTCACCTGACGTCCTGCACAAAACCGAGGCCGGGGCATTGCGGATTGGTCTGGCTGACGAGGATGCCGTGCGAGCCGCCTACGGTGAGGTCCTCACCAATACCGAGTCGCACGCGCCCGGAGCGCGCATCGACGGCGTGCTGGTCGGAGAGATGGTGCGCGGCGCGACCGAAGTCATAGTCGGCGTGAGCTACGACTCTCAGCTTGGGCCTGTGCTGCTCTTCGGCATGGGGGGAGTGCTCGTCGAGGTGATGCGCGACGTCGCGTTGAGAGTGTGCCCTATATCGCGGCTGGACGCCGAAGAGATGGTCGCACAGGTGCGAGGCAGCAGACTGCTTCACGGTTTCCGCGGCCGCCCGAAGGCCGATGTCGAATCCTTGGTTGATACTCTGATTCGCGTCTCCGATCTGGCCGTAAATCTGGAGGGTGTCATCGCTGAGATGGACATCAATCCGCTCGCGGTTCTTCCCGAAGGGCAAGGTGTCAAGGCGCTGGATGCGCTGGTGACCCTGAAACAGGAGACCTCATGACGTACGCTGTCCGCCGCTCGTGGCTGATTGTGCCGGCCCACAACACTCGTGCACTGGCTGAAGCCGCCGGGTCGAGGGCCGACGTGGTCGTCCTAGACTTGCAGGACACCGTACACGAGAGCCGCAAGCACGAAGCGCGCGCCAACGTGCGCGGCGCGATAGACACGATGCGCGATGCCGGATCTGAGGTGTTCGTGCGTTCGGACGTCGAGCTGATATACGCTGACTTCGATGTGTCTGTCTGGCGGGGGCTGTCTGGCGTGGCGCTGCCCGGTGTAACGTGCGTTGATCAGGTCCTGGAAGCCGATGACATTCTGACGATGTTCGAAGCCGAGCGCGGAGTCGTGAAACCCCCTCCGGTCGGGCAGGTACGTGAGGCCGATGATCCGCGAGGCCCAGACCAGGCTCTGGAGATCCACTTGTCCCTGGACACAGGGCCTGGCAACTGGCATGCCGAAGACCTGATTCGCGCCAGCGACCGTGTGAGATCGGTCAGTCTGGGTCGCGCCGACCTCGTAATGGATCTGCGCGAGGAGCCGTCAGGCGACCTTCACTTGCTGCCCTATCTGATGCAGCGGCTGATTGTCATCGCGAACGCGACCGACGTCGAGCCTGTCGGCGCGTGGTGGCGCGCCACATCCCGCGGACTCGTGGCCAGCTACGACGATACGCTGCAGGCAGCAGTTACAGGTCGATTGGCCGGATTCCGGGGTGCGTTGTGCATGAGGGCCAATCAGGTGGAGGCCCTCAACCTGGGCTTCACTCCCTCTGCCTCCGAGATCGAACGTCACAGCGCCTCTTTGCAAGCCAACGACAGCGCGACGCCGTTCGCCGAAATCTCGTCTGGCGTGATCGCCTGGGCCGACGCTTGCGCGACGCGCGACGAGGTCGGCGACCTGGTACGCGGTCACTTACAGTCCGCGTCTGATTAGAGGGTGATAGACATGAGCAGAAGAGTGAGAAGGTCCGGGCTGACAATGCCCATTAACAACCCTCGCTTCGTGGGCAGGTCATGGACTCGTGACTGCGACTACCTAAATTTCGATCTCGAAGACTCAGTTCCGCAGTCCCAGAAGGAGCATGCGCGCACGCTGGTCAGAGATGCCATTGTCCAGGGTCAGAAGGGTGCGGCGGAGATCAACATCAGGATCAACTGCGCCTACCCCGAGGTGGATGTTCCTGCCGCTGTCTGGCCCGGAGTTACACAGATCAACTTCCCTAAGGCGGAGACTGCTGAGCAGATCAAGAATCTCGACGCGCTCATTACCAGGATGGAGAGACTACGTGGCATCAGGCCCGGCACGGTGCGCATCGGCGCTACGGTCGAGACCACTCTAGGAGTGGCGAACTCTTACGAGATCGCGTCGGCAAGCGCGCGAATCGATTCGTTCGGGCCTGGCACGGGCTACGACATGTCCATGGACATGGGCATTGAGATGTTCGTTGGGTTCGACCAGTTCTTCTACAACCGCGGCGAGGGCGAGCTGGTCGCCCTCGCGCTTGGCCTGGAGCGGGACGGGAGCGTGTATATGCCGGACACGACCGGCAACGTGGGCAATGCCGAGCTAGCGCTCAATCGGGCGCGCGCCAACAGACGTGCGGGACTGCGCTCCGGCGGCGGTCTCCACCCCAACGTCGTCGCGCCGCAGAACGAGGGTCTGACTCCAACCGTTGAAGAGATCGAACGTGCGCACAGGGTCGTTGAACTCTTTCGTGAGCTTGACGATGCCGGTGAGGTCGAGGGCGAGATAGACGGGCAGATAGTGGACGCCTACGAAGCCGCCCGCGCGCACGAGCTTATCGAGTGGGCCGACTTCTGCGCGGAACGCGACGCCGAAAAGGCCGCCGCCCGCCAACGTACCGAGGCCGCCGAGGAGTCTTTCCAGTGAAGCCGTTCGTCAGAAGGTCCCACCTTGTCATAGATGTCCTCGACACCGACGCCGTCAGCGCATCCTGGACGCACAACGCCGACGCGGTGATTCTGACTATGCCGTCAGGAGTCATGGAGCGGTCGTCCGCGCGCGCAAGACTCCCGGAAGCCATCGCAGCAGCCACGCTGGGCGCAGCCGAGGTCTTCGTGCTGGTGGACAGGGCCGTCGCGTACACAGACATCGCGTCCGCGGCGGTTCCTAGGCTCAAGGGCATAGTCTATCCTGGAGCCGAGTCTGGCGCTGAAATCACTCAGGTCGACGGGTGGCTGTCGGAGCTGGAAAAGACGAAGGGCTTCGCTGCGAACACACTGCACGTCATCGTTCTGCTCGATTCAGGCGCTGGTGTCTGGAATGTACGGGAGATTGTCCGCGCGTCAGATCGTGTCAGCTCAGTCGGAATCGACGAGTTGGGTCTATGCCGGAGCCTTGGGATCGTCCCGACCGCCGAGTTCGACCCGTTCGAGTACGCGAAGGGCAGGGTGGTGATCGAGGCACGCGCCGCGAAAGTACAGCCGATTGGGATGAGTCATCCATACGGTGTGCTGCCTGAATTCGACGATGACGCGGAGATCGCCCGCCTGGCGCTCAGGTCGAAGAATCTCGGATTCGCGGGCGCGATCTGTCCAGACCCATCATGGGTCGAGCACTGCAACCGCGCCTTCGCCCCGCCCGAAGACAGGCTGGAGTTCTACCGGGAGACGAGACGGCTATTCGCCGAAGGCGTGGCGCGAGGGACGGCAGCGATTCCCTATCCGGGTACCACGATGATGATAGACGTCCCTGTGGACGAGAACGCTCGCGTCAACCTGGAGCTATGGGAGCGCTGCGCCGCCCGCGAGACCGAGAAAGCAGAAGCTGTGGCAAGGGCGCGAGCGAACGGGGCAGTGGATCCAGTGTCCGGGTGCCGGGAATGAACTCTGCCACCAATCTCTAGCCGTCATCTCCTATAGGCTCTCCCATCCCCGTGTTAGAATTGGGGCATGCAAGGAGGAGACCATGACCACTGGGCCTCACACCGTTGCGATCGCTGAAGTAGTCTATCCTGATTCGGATGGTATGCCTTTGCCTGATGGAGAGTACCAAGCGCCCATCTATCGCAGGGTCGTTGGGACACTCGAGATGGAATTCAAAGACTGCCCCGGCGTCTGGGTGAATGGCAATACTTTCATCTACTACATCGAGGGTGACAACCGCGGCTCAGTGTCACCGGACTGCTATGTCGCCTTGAATATATCCTTGGAGTCGATAGAACGCTACAACAGCTATCGTGTGTGGGAAGTTGGCAAGCCGCCGGACTTCGTTCTTGAGATAGCATCGGAGAGCACGGCAGATGTGGATCTCCGTAGAAAGCGCGATCTGTACGCCCGGATCGAGGTCCCGGAGTACTGGCTCTATGATGAGACGGGAGGAGATTTCTACGGCGAGCCGCTGTTGGGTCTGAGTCTTGTGGATGGACAGTACCGTCGAATCGAGATGAACCGAGAGCCTGACGGCAGGGTGTGGGGGCACAGCGAGGCGCTGAACCTGGATATGTGGTGGGAAGATGGTCGTCTGCGATTCCGCGATCCGGAGTCCAATCGTTGGCTTCTGACCCCGGAGGAAGAGCGCGCTGGCCGATTGGAGGCAGAGGCTCGCTTGGCAGAACTCGAGGCCGAGCTGCGACGACTGCGTGGTGGATAGTGTCTATAGAGGCGCACGCTGTGAAGGTACAGCCGATTGGGATGAGCCATTCGTATGATGCGCTGTCTAAGTTCGACGAGAACGCTCGCGTCAACCTGGAGCTATGGGAGCGCTGCGCCGCCCGCGAGACCGAGAAAGCAGAAGCTGTGGCAAGGGCGCGAGCGAACTCGCGCTGACGTCGCCGTCTCATGTAGGTTCGCTGGCTGCTCTCAGCCCTCGGACAGATGCCCCAATACCAGCCTGGAAAACTCTTCCGGCTTCTCTACATGAGGCATATGACCGCACTCTGGGATGATCTCCAGGCCAGACCCTGCGATCGCCTCGTGTATCCGACGTCCTGAGTCCACTGGGATGATCGAGTCCTCGGCTCCCCAGACTACCAGAGTAGGCAATTTGACTCGCCGTAGGAGCCAAACCAAGCTCCGATCGTACATGTATGGTTTCCAGCACAGTCGCGTCGTCATCTCGCGATTGCGGACGCGCATCTCGCGCTCTTCGGGCGACAGGTCGCGCTCGAACAGTTCAGCGTAGCCTGGAACGCTAGCTGTGTTGTGGAACGCGCGCCTGGTGGTCTCCTCCTCGCCCAGAAGGAAGACATCTGCTATCTCGCCGGCTTCCGGCCTGACCCCGGCAGCATCCACAAGGATCAGCCTGCTCAGCGCCCCGGGACTCATAGTCGCCATTTCCGCCGCGATCCATCCGCCCAGAAAGTGCCCGACTAGCGACACATCTTCCAGTCCCATATCCTGGATCATCCAGAGATAGAACTTCGCCATGTCCGAGACAGACTCCAGCAGCTCTGGCCGCTCCGACGTACCGAATCCCGGGTGTGTAGGAGCGTACACGGTCGCATGTTCGGCGGCCTGCTCCATCCATGGCAGCCAGCCCAGATTGCCCTCTATGCTGTGCAGGTAGAGCAGAGGCGGGCCTTCACCTCCTCTGATGAGATGGATCTTGGACCCTCCCACTTCGACGAATTCTTCGATTATGGACATCGTACTCATGGCGCCACCTCGAACGGTCCCGGAAGCTCCAGCTCTTCCCCGATCTCGCGCAGCGCAGGCAGCACCTCAGCGTCCATCAGCTCTAGACACCTCATTGTGTCCTCGTGACTGATCGTGCCGTCGTTCGTCCAGACCGCCAGGATGCCCGGTCTGATGACCGACAGCACCTCCCGCAGCTTCCTAATGACGGTGTCAGGGTTGCCGACCACGATCCGGTTCAGTCCGACGACCCTATCGTAGCCAGTGGCATCTACGCCTCCGACCAGCCGGTCGGGACGTAGGTTGATCTGCGAGCTGCGCCTCCTGCCCTCGATCGACGTATAGCCGGGAGGATTCATGTACTCAGGCGGCATGGGCACACGCCCGACCCCGGCGTTGCCGGCCAGAAATCCCTTTCCCACCTCGTATGCCTTTTCGTTGGTGTCCTGGACATGGACTCGGAACAGGTATCCGAAGTTCTGAGGGCCGGGTTCGTACCCGACTTCGTTCGCTGCCTCCGCGTAGATGGCCTTGGCGTCTCCGACGACCTCTGGATCAGCCTCCAGGAACACGTATGGGTAGTGATGCTGAGCCGCCCAGATCATCGTCTCCGGGCTGGCGCTTCCAGGCACCCACACTGGCGGATGGGGGTCCTGGATCGGCCTGACGAACGGATTGACCACACGGTACTCGTAGTGTCGTCCCTCCCACCTGAACGGTCCGGGCGTCGTCCACGTCTTGATTATCAGATCGTGCGCCTCCTGGAATCGCTCGCGGTTGTGTACTGGGTTAGTGTTCGTGGCCCATGACTCGACTCCTGTGCCGCGTACGAAGCCGGAAACGAGCCTGCCGCGCGAGATCAGGTCTATCTCGGCCAGCTCTTCTGCCATCCTCACCGGGTTGTCTGCGATGGGCAGTGGATTGCCCAGAAGCACTATCTTCGCTTTCTTGGTGGCGCGCGCCAGTATCGCGGCCTCCAAGTTCATCGCGGCGCCCATGCAGGTCGGCGTGTTGTGATGCTCGTTCAGCATCAGCCCGTCGAAGCCCATCTGCTCGCAGTATTCATACTCGTCGAGATAGTAGTTGTACATGTCCGACGCAATCTCGGGATCGAAGTGGGAGTTCGAGAACGTCAGCCTTACCGCGCTGCGGTAGCTATTCCTCACGTCCTCCTCCGAGTAGTGGAAGTAAGCTCGCTCTGTAAAGCGCATCAGAAACATGAATGTGCACTCCTCCGTATGTGCGGCTGATACTATTCCCACCCGTGTCGGCGGTCAAGCGAGCGGTGGCTGGCAGACATGGCAGGCGCGGTTCTACGGTGATAGTATCGGGGCGCAGTCAATCCTGATCCTCGGTTCATTACACTCAGACAGAGACACACATGCGCCAGTTCATTGTGGTCAGACTCATCAGTATGGTCTTCACGCTATTTGGCTTGTCGATCTTGGTGTTCCTGCTGGCAAGGCTGATACCTGGTGACGTGGTTCAGCTCAGCCTGGAACAGGCTGAGCGCACCCCTGAAATGGTGAGTGAGCTCCGCAGCTTTTTCGGTCTGGACCAGCCGCTGCATGTTCAGTACTGGCGCTGGCTGAGTGATGTTCTGCAAGGTGACCTGGGGACATCATGGCGGAGTGGGAACTCTGTCACCGGCCTGATTCTCGATCGGATATCGGTGACGGCCGAACTGACCATCTTGGCCATGGTCGTATCCATCGGGCTTGGCGTCCCACTGGGGATACTCGCCGCTACGAGTCAGAACTCGCCGTTGGACTACCTTGTTCGGGTACTGTCTATGTTCAGTCTCTCCATTCCCGAATTCTGGCAGGGCATCATGTTGATCCTCGTGCTCTCGATCACTCTGGGATGGATTCCTTCGTTGGAGTACGTGGACTTTTGGAAAGACCCGGGCACCAACCTCAGCATTATGATACTTCCCGCTATCTCGGTCGGGACCGTGGCCTCCGCGAACATCGTGCGAATGACGCGGGCTACGATGCTGGAGGAGCTGCGACAGGACTATGTCAGGACGGCCAGGGCTAAAGGACTTCATGAGCGGGTGGTGATCTACTCTCACACGCTCCGAAATACGCTGATCCCAGTGATAACCATAGCCGGACTGCAAATCGGATACCTGATGGGCGGCATTGTAGTTATGGAGGCGGTCTTCACGCTTCCGGGTGTAGGCCGTCTGATGCTGCTTGCGATTTCACAACGCGACTACCCGCTAATTCAGGGAGTCGTCCTGTTCATAGCTACCATCTTCGTCTTCAGCAATCTGTTGGTGGATGTCCTGTATGCGTATGTAAACCCCCGAATACGCTACGGCTAGTGGCACGTTCAACTCGCCAGCGGAGTTTCTCAGGAGTCTTTATGATCGCGGTTGGCTGCTTCGATCCTGAAGCGCCGATAGAAGTGTCACCTTTGAGGGTGAGGTAATCACATGGCAGTCAGAGGAGAGGGTCGCACGGAAAGGACCGTGACTGGCGGCGCCCCGCGCGGGCGCTACATTTTGAGAGCGATTACCGCCAACAAGCTGACTCTGGCGGGCATCGTCATCATCGGTCTCTTTGTGGTCATGGCCATCTTCGCGGACCTGATCGCGACCAGAGGACCACTTGAGCCCAAGGCGTCTCTCGGATTCAGCAGTCCAGGCCCAGAGGCATTCTTCGGCACGGACCGGCTGGGCAGAGACATATACAGCCGCGTGGTACATGCCAGCCGAGTGTCCCTGATAATACCGTTCTTCTCTGTCATATTCGCCATCGTCGTGGGCGGCACACTGGCGCTGTTCTCAGGCTACTTCGGCGGTATATGGGACAACGTGTCTGGCAGGCTCATGGACATCATATTTGGATTTCCTTTTATGCTGTTCGTCATCGCTGTCGCGGCGATGCTGGGCCCTGGAATACGAAACACGGTGTTTGCTCTTGGCATAGTGTTCACACCGCTGCTTTACAGAGTGGTGCGCGGTCCGGTCTTGGTGGAGAAAGAGAAGGAGTATGTCAACGCCGCGCGGGCGCTGGGCGCGAGCAGCCTGAGAATCGTGATACGCCACATAGCGCCCAACGTGGCGCCTCCTGTGATTATCCAGGCTTCGGTTACCTTTGCCGGAGCTATCCTGATCGAGGCCGCCGTGAGCTTTTTGGGCCTGGGAACGCCGGCTGAGAACCCATCATGGGGCAGGCTGTTGAGTGACGCCCGCGATGTGCTGGAGAAAGCGCCGTGGGCCTCGATATTCCCCGGCATCGCGATAATGTTGGCCGTGCTGGCCTTCAATATGCTGGGTGATGGTCTCCGGGACATACTCGACCCACGGCTGCGTCAACAGCTTGGAACAGGCCGTAAGTCAAGCTGAGGAACGGTCCTAGCCAGGCTCCCAAGGGGGACTGCCAATCGACTGTGGAAATTGCTGAGAGAGTGTTTCCAAAGGTGATTTCCCAAGGGCCTCCTCTCCCTTGAGGG
>JAAXHZ010000094.1 GCA_012270625.1 Dehalococcoidia bacterium
GATGACCATCAACACGGACTTCCTCACCCGCTGCATCGACACCCTGGAGTCGGCCTCCGACGAACTGCAACGACGCGGGCCGGATGACGCCTTCTACGACATCTTTCGAGCGGCAGCGGTGAAGGAGTTCGAGATCATCCTGGAGCAGTGCGGGAGTCTTCTGAGGAAGCGGCTCAGACCTTACTTCTCCAGCAACCGGCAGGCGGACCGGCTGACCTTCAAGGACGCCTTCCGGCACGCCGCCAAGCATGGCCTCATATCTGTGGAAGCCAGCGAGCGATGGTTCCTCTACAGGGACAACCGGAACGACACGGCGCACAACTACGGCGAAGGGTTCGCGGAGACCACGTTGAAACTGTTGCCGGAGTTCATAGACGATGCGAAGGAGCTTGCTCGCGTACTTGGGGAGGGCGTCGATGACTGACCGGCTGTCGCTCCCGCTCCGCTACCGCCGCATGGTGGAGGAACTGCTGCGCGAACATGTCCCCGACGCCGAAGTCTGGGCCTATGGCAGTCGCGTCAACGGCGAGAGCCACGAGGGGAGCGACCTGGACTTGGTGGTGCGCGGTCCCGGGCTGGAGCCTCTGGGGGTTGAGTTCATCGACTTGGTCGAGGCGTTCCATGAATCGAACATTCCCATCCTTGTTCAGCCCCACGATTGGGTTAAGCTGCCGGAGAGCTTCCACCGGGAGATTGAACGGGACTACGTGGTGGTGCAGAGGGGCCACCCCTCAAATGACGGCTGGTTGTACTCGCCAACATTTCCTACACACTGGCAGAGGATGCCCTTGCATTCGATGGCTGAGTGGGTCAATGGACTAGCGTTCAGGAACATCCAGTTCAGTCCTACAGGGATGCCAGTCATCAAGATAGCCGAAATCAAGAATGGCATCTCCGGTCAAACCAGATTCACTGAGCAGTTGTTTGACGAGTCTGTTCGCCTTCGTCCTGGTGATTTGCTGTTCTCTTGGTCAGGTCAACCAGAGACTTCCATCGATGCTTTTTGGTGGAACGGACCTGAAGGCTGGTTGAACCAGCATATTTACCGGGTTACACCACAACCTTACGTTGATACCAGTTTCTTCTTCTACCTTCTGCGATACTTGAAGCCGAACTTCGTCGGAATTGCTTCAAATAAGCAGACGACCGGATTAGGGCATGTGACAAAGAGCGACCTTGAAGAGATTACCGCCGCTCTCCCACCCCTTCCAGAGCAACGGGCCATCGCCCACGTCCTCGGCACGCTGGACGACAAGATCGAGTTGAACCGCCGGATGAACGAGACGCTGGAAGCCATGGCGCGGGCGCTGTTCAAGTCGTGGTTCGTGGACTTCGAGCCGGTGCGGGCCAAGATGGAGGGCCGATGGCACAGGTGCGAGTCCCTCCCCGGCCTCCCCGCCGAGCACTACGACCTATTCCCCGACCGACTGGTGGACTCGGAACTGGGAGAGACTCCGGAGGGGTGGGAGGTTGGAGTCCTGGATGACGCTATAGAACTCCTGAGCGGTGGTACCCCTAAGACGTCCATATCGGGCTATTGGGGCGGGAATATTCCTTGGTACACAGCGAAGGATGCGCCGGGCGGGAGCGACGTGTTTGTCACGGGCACCGAAAGGTCAGTCACCCGACTGGGCGTAGAGAACAGTGCAACCCGGATACTTGATGCGCACACAACCATCATTACCGCTAGAGGCACGGTTGGCAGGTTAGCATGCCTCGGCGTACCAATGGCGATGAACCAAACCTGCTACGGCATAAGAGGAGCGCACGGCTATCCCGATTTCTTCACCTATTGGAATGTTAGGACAGCTGTTGACGAGTTGCAGACCCGCGCTCACGGCACCATCTTCGACACAATCACACGTCAGACCTTCGCTCTTGTGGAGATGCCGCTACCGCCTATCAGCTTAACGGCGGAGTTCGAAAAGATGATAGAACCTGTCATGGCACTCATCCTCAACAACCTGAAGGAATCCCGTCCGCTTGCCGCGCAGCGTGATGCGTTGCTGCCGAAGCTGGTGTCGGGAGAGGTCCGGGTCGGGGATCGTCTGGTGGGAGGTGCCGCATGATACGCGTCCCCGTCAACCCCAATCTACTTGTGTGGGCGCGCGAGCGTGCGGGCCTAGCTCAGGCGGACCTGGAAGGCAAGTTCGCCAAGATAGGCGCGTGGGAGGTAGGCGAAGTGCAACCCACCCTGAAGCAGGTAGAAGCGTTTGCGAGCGCCGTCCACGTTCCAGTGGGGTATCTGTTCCTCAGCGAGCCTCCTCAGGAGTCCGTTCCGATTCCCGATTTCCGCACCATCGCAGGTCAAGAGGTGGTGATGCCAAGCCCGAACCTACTGGATACGATATACGCCTGCCAGGAACGGCAGGGTTGGTACCGGGAGTTCGCTCGGATCGCTGGACAATCCCCCCTTCCCTTCGTCGGAAGCGCCACGACGCGAATGGGCCCGGAAACTGCCGCCGCTAGGATGCGAGATGCCCTGAAGTTCGAAGTCACAGCCCGCAGAGACTGTCCGACGTGGGAAGACGCATTAAGGTTGTTCATTCGGCAGGCCGAAGCGGTCGGTGTGCTTGTCATGGTCAGCGGGGTCGTCATGAGCAACAACCATCGCCGTCTCGATCCAGACGAGTTCCGGGGCTTTGCGCTTTCCGATGCGCTCGCGCCGCTGGTCTTCGTCAACGGAGCGGATACGAAGGCGGCACAGATGTTCACGCTCGCCCATGAACTCGCCCACCTGTGGCTTGGCGCATCGGCCCTGTCCGACACCGGAGCGAGACCGGCGCACGGCTCCCGGAGCGAGGAGGTCTGGTGCAACGCTGCGGCCGCCGAGTTCCTCGTCCCGCTCGATGCCCTGAAGGGAAAGTTGCAGCCCGGTGAACACGTACCAGCAGCCATGTCGCGTCTTGCCCGCGCCTTCAAGGTGAGCACCCTAGTCATACTGCGGCGGCTCTTGGATGCGGGCTGGATTGAACGTGACGCCTTTGAAGAACACTGGCTAAAGGAGAGAGAACGCCTACGACGATACACCCAGGGCGAAGGCGGCAACTTCCATAGGACCACTATTACTCGCGTCAGCCGCCGATTCGCTCAGGCCCTTGTGGTCAGCACCCTAGAGGGTCAAACCCTCTATCGTGACGCCTTCCGAATGCTTGGCATCTCCAAGATGGAGACATTCCGGTCTATAGGGAGAGAAGCGGGGGTATCTGCCTGACCATGTACCTGCTGGACGCGAACATCTTCATTCAGGCCAAGAACCTGCATTACGGGTTTGACTTCGTGCCCGGGTTCTGGGAATGGCTGATTCGTGAAAATCAGACCGGAGATGTGGCGAGCATCGAGAAGGTGGCTGACGAACTACGGGGTGGTGACGATGAACTCTCCCAATGGGCCGAGGAGAGGGGCGATGCCTTCTTTCTGACGCCGGACGCAACCGTGATGCCCGCATTAAACCAGGTCAGCGACTGGGCGAGCGCCCAGGGCTACGAGCCGTCGGCGGTTGCCACTTTCCTCCAGGTCGCCGACTACTGGCTCATTGCTCACGCCCTGGCGCACAGTTGCGTGGTCGTCACTCACGAGGTTCCAGCGTCCACGATCAGGAAGATCAAGATTCCAAACGCCTGCCTCGGCTTGGGACTGCGCTGCATCAGCCCGTACCAGATGCTCAGGGAGAAGCGCGCCCGGTTCGTACTCGGCTGACCCCACACCCGGTCGTCGGAGCGCACCAACTACAGGTAGTGTTCCAGAAGCATAGGCAGTACATACAAGACTAATAATGCCGAAGATAGGAGGCAGTTGAGGAATTGGCAATGAAACGAGCGTTCATCAGCTTTGACTTCGACCATGACGAGGAGCTCAGGGATGCGCTCGTAGGTCAGGCGAGGAATCCAGACTCCCCGTTCAGCATTGCAGACTGGTCAGTGCACGAACCATTCGAAGGC
This sequence comes from Dehalococcoidia bacterium, assembly GCA_012270625.1. The sequence goes on from JAAXHZ010000094.1 coordinate 3,942, forward strand.
AATTGGAGGCAAAAGGTGCGAGACCGCATCCGACGGACGGACCTGACCATCGTCATCTGCGGTGAGCATACGCACACAGCAAGGGGCGTTGCCGCAGAACTGACCATTACTCAGGAAGAAGAGAATACATACTTCCTGCTCCGGGGTCGTCCACGTGGAAACTGCACGAAGCCAGCAACTGCCCATCGCTCAGACAAGATATACAAGTGGACTTGGGAGAATCTGAAGAAGCTCATTGCCGGCGCGAGATAGAAGATGCACGAACAGTCAGACATCGGCTTGATTCAGCACGATAGGGCGTCCTACGGTGATACCTTCGGCCATGATCTCTTGGAGCAGTACAAACTCTACGTTCAATCTGCCGAGAACGTCAGCTTACGCCGGGTAACCTCCAACCGCTATCTGCTGACCATCAACGCAGCGTTGATTGCGCTCTATGGACTACAGTCTGCGAATTTCGGACAGAGTTACTGGACGCTGCTGATTCCCGTTATAGGGATTCCCATATCCTTGCTCTGGTGTCTGATCATCAAGTCACACGCCGACCTGAATCGCATCAAGTTCGATGTAATTCACGAGTTCGAGGAGCACCTGCCAGCGGCGATGTACAAGCATGAGTGGCGATTGGCTGAGGAGGGACAAGGCACTGCGTATCGTGCTGTGACGAAGATCGAACGATGGATACCTATTCTCTTCGCTGGGCTTCATGTGGTTCTGACGGTTATGGTTATCCTAGCAATCGTTGGCGTCGTGGATTGGACGAAATGACCACCATCACTGAAGCTGACGTTGAGCAGGCCACCCTTGACTGGCTGTCCGGCCTCGGTTGGAGTGTGGCGCACGGCTCGAATTTCGCACCCGACGCCCCCGAAGCCGAGCGCAACGACTACAGCCAGGTGGTCTTGGAGCGCCGCCTGCGGGACGCCCTTGCCAGGCTAAGCCCGGACCTGCCCGCATCGGCCTTAGACGACGCCTTCCGAAAGCTGACCCAGCCCCAAGGCTCGACGCTGGAAGCCCGTAATCGCGCCTTCCACCGGATGCTGGTCAATGGCGTAGAGATTGAGTATCGGGATTCTGATGGACGGGCGCGCGGAGAGCAGGTCCGAGTCATCGACTTCGACAATCCCACCAAAAACGACTGGCTGGCCGTCAACCAGTTCACGGTCACCGAGAACCGCAATAATCGCCGTCCCGACGTCGTGCTGTTCCTCAACGGCCTGCCCCTGGGGATCATTGAGCTGAAGAATCCTGCCGACGAGGACGCTACCATCTGGACCGCTTGGCAGCAACTCCAAACCTACCGCGCCGAACTGCCCAGGCTGTTTTCCATGAACGAACTGCTGATGGTGTCCGACGGGCTGGAGGCCCGCATCGGGGCCCTCGGCGCTGGCCGGGAGTGGTTCAAACCCTGGCGCACCATCACCGGCGAGGCCCTGGCTGACGCCTCCATGACCGAACTTCAGGTGTTGCTGTCGGGCGTCTGCCAGCCGGACCGCTTCCTGGCCCTGCTCCGCGACTTCATCGTGTTCGACGACGACGGCAGTGGCCGTCTGGTCAAGAAGATGGCGGGTTACCACCAGTTCCACGCCGTCCGCACCGCTGTCGAGGAAACCCTGCGGGCGGCGGAATTGCAGCGGGAGCGAATAATATCTTCGGGGCCGATTCGCGGTCGTTACGAGGCCGGCCGCAAGCCCGGCGGCACTCTTGGCGACCGGCGCATCGGCGTGGTCTGGCACACCCAGGG
>JAAXHZ010000095.1 GCA_012270625.1 Dehalococcoidia bacterium
CTTGATGTCCCAGAGCGCGATGTCGAGGCCCGCAATCGCGCAGAAGATCGCGCCACCCATCTCTACGGCGGAGCCGGCACGCATCATGTCATCGAAGCGTCTGGTGGTCTCGACCGGGTCCTTTCCCTCGATGGCGGGAGCCAGGAGGTCGTCGATCAGGGTCTTGGTCACGGAGGGCTGGCGACGGAAGCACTCGCCTATTCCTGTCAGTCCCTCGTCGGTATGCACCCATACGAATGGGTAGTCTCCGTCGAGAATACGGCACTCTACTGAGGTGATCTTCATGAGGTTCCTCCAATTCCAGGTCATATGTCGGGTTGCCGGGTCAGGATAGCAGGGTCACAGGAGAAAATTGCATTAATGCAATTTTAGAGGAGTGAGTGAAGAGAAGTGAGGAGTGAGAGCCACCAGTCACAGCCCCGGGTTATGACTAATGAAGTTCTCCAAGGGTCACAGGGCCGACGCTGGAGCGGTGGCAATGCTCTGCTACAATTGGGGCGCCCGTTTTCGATCTATGTATTACGACTGAGAGGAGTACCAACATGGCGATGGAGAACATCTCACCCGGACAGGAGGCGATCCTGGAGGTAGAGGTTACCAAGGAGCTCACAACCAACCGGATGGGACGGGAGGGCGCTGACGTGCTCTCGACTCCGCACTTGCTGGGACTGATGGAGAACGCCAGCATCAAGGCAACGGACCAACACCTTCCCGAAGGCTACACGACCGTGGGATACGCGGTTGACGGTCTAAGGCACATCGCGCCCACGAGTATCGGAGGGGTCGTCACAATTCGGTCGGTGCTCACCGAGGTGGACCGCAACCGGCTGACGTATGAGATAGAGGCTCATGAGGGCGACAAGCCCATCGGCAAGGCAACCCACAAGAGGGCGGTCATTTCGTCCGCCGGATAGCGCTGGGAAAATTGCATAAGTGCAATTCTCAAGGAGTGAGTGGAGAGGCTGTCATTTTCATCTGGACGCGAAGTTAGTCAGGGATGTCCACGGAAGTATCGGGATTTCTCGAAGGGATCAAGGTTCTCGATCTGGGTCACTGGGTCGCGGGTCCATACGCGACGCGGCTGATGGCGACGCAGGGAGCCGAGGTCATCAAAATCGAGAGGCCGAACGGCGGTGATCCGGCGAGGCGTGTCGGGCCGTTCGTCGGCGGTGTTCCCGATGCGAACTCGGGAGCGCTGCACCTGTATCTCAACTCGTCCAAGAAGAGTGTAACGCTCGACATCAGAACAGAGACGGGGAAGAGGGTCTTACGCGAACTCGTGGAGTGGGCAGAGGTCGTTGTCGAGAACTTCCACCCTCGTGTAATGCCCGCGCTCGGCCTGGAATATGACAGTCTCAGCGCATTCAAGCCTTCGCTGGTGATGGCGTCGATATCCAACTTCGGTCAGACCGGACCGTACAGGGACTACCTGGCGCAGGAGATCAATCTCTATGCGGCCGGGGGGCTTATGTACATAACCGGCGACCCGGATCGCGAACCGCTGCAGATGGCCGCTCGGCTGGCGCAGTACGGGGCCGGACAGAACGCCTTCGCGGGGACGCTGTCGGCTCTGTGGCGCCGTGATTCGACGGGCGAGGGTCAGCACGTGGACGTCGCCATCTCAGAGTACCTGGCAACAATCCTGGAGAACGCCCTGAGCATGTATTCGTATGCCGGAGCGAACTTCCAGCGCACGGGCAACCGGGGATATGGTCGCGCCGCGTGGGGGCCGTACCCGTGTCGAAACGGGTACGTCGGCGTTATCGCGGGACCAGACCACAAGTGGCCGGAGATGTCGGAGCTCATGGGTATCCCGGAACTGAGCGACCCAAAGTTCGACGATCGGGCCGGGCGCGGAGCCAACGCGGACGAGCTGGACTCGCTGATGATGCCGTGGCTGATGTCGCACGACAAGCACGAGATATTCGAGCTTGCCCAGAATCGCGGCCTGGCATTCTCATACGTCGCCACTCCGGAGGATATCCTGGGATGGGAGCATCTCAAGTCCAGAGGCTATTTCGAGGAGCTGGAGCACGCGGATGGCGTTTCATATCATCACCCCAGCGGGCCTTTCAGGACAGACGGAATAAGCTGGCGTCTGGAGCCGGCTCCCACGTTGGGCGCGCACAACCATGAGGTGATATGCGGTCTGCTGGGATACTCGAAGAGCGATCTGATCAGGCTGCGGGGAATGAGTGTGATATAGGAGTGACAGCCTCTGGCGTGGGTTCTGGGGTGACGTTTCTTCGCCGGAATGACGGCGTTCTGTACGGTGAATGGCGCGGGGGAAGTGTGGTAGTCTCGAAATGGAGCTGATCGTGTCAGGCTGAGATGTGAGGTCCGGTTTGAATGTCCAACACAGTCCTCGTAGTCGAAGATGAACCCAATCTCCTGACAGCGTTGAAGTACACTCTCGAGCAAGACGGGTACGACACCCTGACCGCTGCCGACGGCGAATCGGGACTGAGCATCGCGCGGTCTAAAGAGCCTGACTTGGTGATCCTCGACGTGATGCTGCCAAGCCTGGACGGGTTCGAAGTATGTCGCATCCTTCGGCGGCAGTCTAACGTTCCGATACTGATGCTGACGGCACGCGGTGAGGAGGTTGATCGCGTCGTCGGTCTAGAACTGGGCGCGGACGACTACGTGACCAAGCCGTTCAGCATGAGGGAGCTTCTGGCAAGGGTGCGGAACATGCTGCGACGGTCATCATCTCCCATTTCAGAAAGCCCCGCTGAGGAGACCGAGATCATAAGGTCGGGCAATCTCATGATCGATCTGGCCAGCCACTCGATTACGCTCGATGGCGAGGCGCTTGCGGTGAAGCCGAGAGAGTTTTCGCTGATCACGCTGCTCGCCAAAAATAGGGGACGCGCCTTCACGAGAGACCAGATCCTGGAGCGGCTTTGGGGCCACGACTACATTGGGGACTCGCGCACGGTCGATGTTCACATACGATGGCTGCGTGAGAAGATCGAGCCGGAGCCGTCGCAACCCCAGCGCATCGTAACCATTCGAGGCGTGGGGTACAGATTTGACGGATGAGCGATGAAGCGGCTGCACCATCTCAAGCGATCGGTCGTTGCCTACGCGGCAGTACCGCTTCTGGCGTTAAGCGCCACGGTGCTATTCATCGCATCTCTTGGAGTGGGCTGGCAGATCACCGTCGATAGGACGATAGCTGCCTTTGGGATAGTGTGCGGCGCAGCCGGACTGGTCGCGGTCACATACATCCTCGTAAACGCGCGCAGCGACGCCGACGTAACCAGGGACGTAACCGAGGGTGCCAGGCGTATAGCGGATGGACATCTCGACCAGAGAGTAACGTCAGCTTCTCCGAACAAAAGAACCGAACTGGTTGAAGAGTTCAACCGTATGTCGGACGCCATCGACATCAGGGTGCGCAACCTCGAGGCTGAACTGCGCCAGATGGCGACCGCCATAGACACCATAGCCGACGGTGTGATCGTCATCGACTCGGAGACGCGGATCACACTTATCAGCAGGTCAGCCGAGTGGCTGCTCAGTGTCAACGCGCAGTACGCTCAGGGGCGTCCCCTAGCCCAGGTTGTCAGAGACCCCCAGGTGCTGCGCTTAGCCGGCGATGCCGCACGCACGCGCCAAATGCAGCGCGCGGACCTGGAGCTTTTACACGAGCGGAGATTTCTCGGCATCATCGCGACTCCGGTGTCCGGCCGTGACAGGGAGGACGTCGTGCTCACGCTGCAAGACGTCACAAGCCTGAGACAGATCGAGACGACGCGGCGGGAGTTCGTAAGCAACGTGTCCCACGAGCTGCGCAGTCCACTGGCATCAGCGAGCGCGATGGTAGAGATCCTGGAATCGGGAGCTATCGACGACAGGCAAGCGGCGATGGACTTCCTTCGCAGGATACGCGGCGACGTGGCGCGGATGACCACGCTTGTCGAGGAGCTGCTGGAGTTATCCAGTCTCCAAAGCGGTCACATGCCGATCCATCTGGCGCCGGTACGGGTCGAAGACGTGTTGGAAGAGATAGTAGAACGATTTCGCTTCACGGCATCTTCAAACAGTATCGAGATGGTCTGCCAGTTACAGTCAGGTCTGCCGTACGTAATGGGTGAGCAGCGCAGACTAGAACAGGTGCTGACGAACCTGGTTGAGAACGCGCTCAGATTTACACCCGGCGGAGGGACGATCACCCTCTCGGCAGAGCGCGAGGCCGAGTGGGTGATGGTGACGGTCGCCGACACGGGAGTCGGGATACCGAAAGAGCATCTGCCACACGTGTTCGAGCGATTCTACAAGGTCGAGAGATCGCGCAGAGATCACGGCACGGGTCTTGGTCTCGCGATATCGAAGCACCTGGTGCAGGCACACGGCGGGGACATCAGCGCCACCAGTGTCGAGGGCGAAGGCAGCCAGTTCAAGGTCAAGCTCAGAAGTGCGACTTGAGCTTCACTGAAGCGCTTCTGCTGGGATCGCTCCAGGGGATGGTCGAGTGGCTTCCGATCAGCTCGGAGGGTGTGGTCGCCGCGGTGTATTCCTTACTCACTGGAAGCACACTATCGGAAGCAGTGGAGTTCTCGCTGTGGCTGCACTTGGGAACTGCCCTGGCCGCGCTTGCGGCGCTCCGGACGGAAGCTGCGCTCGTATTCAATGAGCTCGTGAGAACCCCGCGATCAGTGGGGCCGGTGTCAAAGTTCTTCGTCACGGCGACGATTGTGAGCGCACCGGTCGGGCTGGCTCTGTTGGTCGGTTTCGAGGACTTCTCGGAGCGCATAGGCGGGTTGGCGATGTCTGTAGTAGGCGCACTCATGCTCGTAACCTCCGCGTTCACATACGCCGGACGTTCGGCGGTGAGACGCAATCGAGGGAACGTCAGCTGGCTGGACGCCGGGCTGACAGGTGTCGCGCAGGGGTTCGCCGCGCTTCCTGGGCTTAGCAGGTCCGGCCTGACTGTCGCTGTCCTACTCGGACGGGGGATCGACAGGGGAGATGCGATCGCGTTGAGCTTTCTGCTCAGCATTCCCGTGAGCATCGGGGCAGGCATCTACGCAGGCGTGCGCTCAGGAGCTCACACATCGCCTGAGGCGGGTGTCGCGCTGATCGCGGCCTCAGCCGTGGGATACGTGTCGATCAGGGCACTGCTAAACGTGGCGCAGCGTACCAACTTCGGCTGGTTCGTCGCGTTCGTAGGTATCATCATTATAGCCGGGGGGCTGTGGCAGGCGTTTACGTGACCGGGATCATGCTAACCAGTCCTTATCACCCTCCTAACCTTCTGTTAATCACGCCTTAACGGTCTGTTCACACACTCGCGATAGAGTCATGCACGGAGTGTCGAGATTGGACGGCGACTCTGCCGCCGACTGACCGCGCACCGCAGCAAATCGAACTCAAGATCGCGGAGGTATGAGCAACCAACATGTTAAGCGAGATGCGAGCCAAGATATTCGGTCTGCCAGGGCTGCTCATCCTGGCATTTGTCACTGGAACCCTAGTAGTGGCCGCATGTGGCTCGGACACCACGCCCGAAGCCCCCTTGGCCCCGGCCCAGCCAGCGGCTGCCCTGCCGCCGATAGTAGGAAGTGTCCCCACATCCACACAGCAGATGACGCAGCAGCGCGCTCAGCTGACCGGCACGATCGAGATCGACGGCTCCAGCACCGTGGCTCCGATTACAGAGGCTGTGGCGGAGGAGTTCAGAAGCATCGCACCAGATGTGCTGGTCAATGTTGGAATCTCAGGCAGCGGCGGTGGATTCAAGAGGTTCACGGCCGGTGAGACCGACATCTCAGACGCCTCCAGGCACATTAAGGAAAAGGAAGCCGCTACAGCGGCTGAGAACGGCATCGAGTACTTCGAGTTCCTGGTAGGCCTCGATGGTCTTTCGGTCATGGTCAACCCGGAGAACGACTTCGTGGACTGCATGACGGTCGAGCAGCTGAACATGATCTGGAAGCCCGAGAGCACTGTCTCCAAGTGGAGTGACCTCGACCCGTCCTGGCCTGACAAGAAGATCAACCTGTACGGTCCAGGCACCGACTCCGGCACGTTCGACTACTTCACCGAAGAGGTCAATGGCGAAGCCAAGCTGTCCCGCGCCGACTACACCGCGTCCGAGGACGACAACGTGCTGGTGCAGGGCATCAGTGGCGACAGGAACTCACTTGGATACTTCGGATTCGCCTACTACGCGGTGAACGCCGACAAGCTAAAGCTGCTGGAAATCGACAGCGGCAACGGGTGTGTCGCTCCGACTATCGAGACGATCGCGAGCGGGACTTACTCACCTCTTTCCAGGCCGCTGTTCATCTACGTGAACAAGAAGCGCGCCCAACAGCGGGCCGAGCTGCGCTCGTTCGTTGAGTTCTACATGGAGAACGGCGCGCAGCTCGCCGAGGAAGTAGGTTACGTACCCCTAGCGTTGCAGTCTTACCAGAACAACTTGGCCGTGTTGAAGTAACTAAGAAGTCCCGCACTATATGGGGAGGGGCTAATCCCCCGTTCCTCTCTAGTAATGAAAGATGACGGGTGGCGAGGCGATTGTCTTTCCAGATTGCCCTCACGACCCGTTGTCCACATCTGAGAAACCAGCCTAAAGCTGGACATAAAAGATGGAGACACAGGTGGAATCTACAGCGCCACGTGCCCGTGACATGGCCGCGAGTTCGCGGAACGAAGTCGATACAGGCAGATTCCGCCGGGGTCGCGGAAGCAGCATCGAAGGCACCATCGTACGTTGGATATTCTTCGGCTGCGCTCTCATCTCGATCTTTACAACACTCGGAATCGTCTTCATCTTAATTGGACAATCAATCGGGTTCTTCAGCGAGGTGTCCATCGTTGAGTTCCTAACGGGGACGCGATGGACCCCGATTCTGAAGCCGACGGCTTTCGGAGTGCTTCCGCTAGTTGCCGGAACGCTCCTGGTTACCGTGCTCGCGGCGCTGGTGGCCCTTCCCGTAGGACTCGCTACGGCGATCTACCTTGCGGAGTATGCACCTGACAAGGCGCGCAGGGCGCTCAAGCCGTTGATAGAGATTCTCGCGGGAATACCGACAGTCGTGTACGGCTACTTCGCGCTGACGTTCGTAACGCCTCAGCTTCAGAGGCTTTTCCCCGACATGATCGTGTTCAACGCGCTGAGCGCGGGCGTCGTCATGGGAATCATGATAATCCCAATGGTGTCGTCACTCAGCGAGGATGCGATGATAAGCGTGCCGAGGTCTCTCAGACAGGCATCGTATGCGCTTGGGGCAACCAAGCTGGAGACGAGCATCAAGGTCGTCGTTCCTGCGGCGCTGTCCGGAATCGTGGCGTCGTTCATACTCGCGATCTCCAGAGCAATCGGAGAGACGATGCTGGTGACGATCGCCGCAGGCGCGACTCCGCGAATTACCGCAAACCCTCTTGAGAGCATCCAGACGATGACAGCGTACATAGCCCAGCTCGCGCAGGGTGAGGCGTCTCACGATTCGGTCGAGTACAAGACGATCTTCGCGGTCGGCCTACTCTTGTTCGTGATGACTTTGGCGCTGAATCTGCTTGGCCACTGGGTGGTCCGCCGATGGAGACAGGCTTATTAACCAGCTTAAAGCTGGACATATAAGAGAATAGAAACGTGGCACTTCACAATTCTAGATTCAATCCGAGACTGGCCCAACGCAAGACGATCGGAGGCATCTTCTACGTCGTCTTTCTGGCAGCGGTCATGGTTGGCGTGATCGGCCTGGTCGTGCTGCTGGTGCAGACCTTCGTCGAAGGGATACCGTGGCTTGACATCGACTTCCTCACCAACTACATGTCGAGGAAGCCGGAGCTGGCCGGGGTGAAGGCCGCGATTATGGGCACGCTTATAACAATCGTGTTCACGGCCGTGTTCACCGTGCCAATAGGAGTGGGAGCGGCGATATATCTCGAGGAGTACGCTCCCAAGAACCGGCTCACCCAGATCATCGAAATCAACATCTCCAACCTAGCCGGTGTGCCCTCAGTCGTGTATGGGATGCTCGGTTTGGGCGTATTCGTGCAGCTGATGTCGCTGGGCAAGATCGTCCTGGCAGGTGCGCTCACGCTAACCCTGCTGGTGCTTCCCATCGTGATACTCGCCTCCAGAGAGGCGATCCGGGCAGTGCCTAACGAGTACCGGCTGGGAGCTTTTGCATTGGGCGCCGACCAGTGGCAGGTCATCAAGGGCGCGGTCTTGCCATCCGCTCTGCCGGGCATTCTGACCGGGACTATCCTGGCGCTGTCCAGGGCTGTGGGAGAGGCAGCTCCGATTCTGGTTATCAGCGGGCTGGTGTACGTGACGTTCGTGCCTGGGCCTCTCGACCGATTCACGGTGCTGCCGCTTCAGATATTCACCTGGGTCGGCAGACCACAGGAAGAGTTCAGAGCTCTCGCAGCGGCCGGGATCATAGTGCTGCTGATAATTCTGCTATCTATGAACGCTATCGCTGTGCTGTTGCGAAACAAGTACCAGACCAGGTCAGAGGACTAGAGTGACACAGACTGCCCCAATCTTCAAAGTCAACGATCTCAGCCTGTTTTACGACGATTTTCGCGCGCTGAGAGAGATCAGCATGGAGATCAAGCGATACTCGATCACCGCGCTGATCGGACCGTCCGGCTGCGGCAAGAGCTCCCTGCTGCGCTGCTTCAACCGTATGAACGACCTAATCCCGGCGGCCAAGATCGACGGACAGATCCTGTTCGAAGGGTCGAACCTGTACGACGACTCTGTCGATGCGACTGAGATCCGCTCGCGGATTGGCATGGTGTTCCAACGCCCCAATCCGTTTCCGAAGTCGGTCTACGACAACGTCGCATTTGGTCTGAAGGTCAACGGCTTCCAGGGCGACATGGACGAGGCAGTCGAGCGGTCCCTGAGACAGGCAGCGCTCTGGGAAGAGGTCAAGGACCGACTAAGAAGCAGCGCTCTCGAACTGTCGGGCGGACAGCAGCAGCGACTGTGCATAGCCCGCGCGCTCGCGGTAGAGCCTGAAGTGATACTCATGGACGAGCCGGCGTCGGCGCTGGACCCGATAGCGACACTCGCTATCGAAGAGCTTGTGCGGGAGCTGAGCGAGCACTACACGATTATAATCGTGACTCACAACATGCAGCAGGCCGCCCGGGTGTCGGACGAGACCGCGTTCCTGATGGTCGGAGAAGACAGAGCAGGCTACCTGGTCGAACATGGAGACACCAACCAGATCTTCACGACTCCGAAGCACGAGCGCACTGAGGCGTACATAACCGGCCGGTTCAGCTAGGGCGTCACTCCCCTGTCAGCCCAGTCAAGGAGTCCATCATGCAGCGAACGCCACGATCTGAATTCGACAGAGACCTGAGATCTCTTCAAGATGAGCTGCTTGCGCTCGGCGGCATGGTCGAGAAGGCCATAGCCAAGTCGCTGGACGCGCTCAAGAACCGCGACCGTGAGCTTGCGGCCAAAGTCATCGAAGAAGACGACATTATCGACCGGATGCGCTTCGCGCTCGAAGAGAAGTGCATCGATCTGATCGCCACCCAGCAGCCTTTGGCGGGAGACCTGCGCATATTGGTCACCGTGCTCCATGTCTCGGTAGAGCTGGAGCGAATGGGCGACTATGCGGAGGGCATAGCGAAGATCAGCCTGCTCATGGGTGACGAGCCTCCGCTCAAGCCTCTGATAGACATCCCCCGAATGGCAGACCGGTCGATGGATATGCTCCGTCGCAGCCTAGATGCCTTCGTCGATCGTGACACCGAAGCGAGTCACCAGATCTGCGAAGACGACGATGAAGTGGACGCGCTCTACGAGCAGGTGTACCGCGAGCTTCTGACCTACATGCTCTCCGATCCGGGCGCAATCAGGAGGGCGACGTATCTGCTATGGGTTGCCCACGATCTCGAGCGGATCGCCGATCGTACGACCAACATCGCGGAGAGGGTCATCTTTCTCGTAACCGGTCAACTGGTTCAAACGGGTGTGTCCACCTACTAGAGCTTAGTCGGTTACCAGCATCGCTCGACTCAATTCGGGCAGACCGGTACTATGTTCGGTGCATCTCCGATGAGTACCAAAACGCCACAGGCGCTCGACGGCGTCAGAATCCTCGACTTTTCCCGCATCTGGGCGGGACCGCACTGTACAAAGCTGCTGGCGGACATGGGGGCTGAAGTCATCAAGGTCGAGTCTGCGCGCAACTGGGACCCCCACCGGATGATCGTCGGATCCGGGAACCTGCCTGACGGCGAGCAGGGAGACGATCCGTGGAACAGGTCGGGTTGGTTCAATACGCTGCACATGTCCAAGTACGGGATCACCTGTGAGATTCGACATCCCGCCGGGAAGGCCGTGCTGGAGGAGCTGGTGTCAGTCAGTGACGTCGTTGTCGAGAACTTCAGGGCCGGGCTGATGGCGCGCAGGGGATTCGATTACGATACTCTGCGGACTCTGAGGCCCGACATTATCGTGCTGTCGATGCCTGCGTTCGGGAATACCGGTCCCTGGAAAGACTTTATTCAGTACGGAATCGGTCAGGAGCAGCTCGGCGGAGTCTCGTCGATGAACGGGTACTTGGACGAAGACGCGCCGGTCAAGTCGGGAGTGAATTTCGGAGATCCCATCAGCGGGGCACATGCAGCAGGCGCGGTGCTGTCGGCCCTGTATCGTCGGCGGCGCACGGGCAAGGGGGCATTCATAGACGCCTCCCAGCTAGAGTCTTCGATCTCAGTTGTAGGAGAGCACATCATCGGCTACCAGATGGACGGACAACCGCCCAGGAACCGCGGTAATCGCCACCCAGCCATGGCGCCGCATGGGGTTTACCCGTGTCGAGGGGACGACAGATGGATCACCATCGCGGTCGCCACAGACGATGAGTGGGGTCGCCTGTGCAGGGTGATGGACAGACCGAATCTGGCCAACGATGAACGATTCTCGGACATTCTATCCCGCATTAGAAACCAAGACGTCCTGGACGAGATCATCTCGTCATGGACCAACACACACGATGCCCATGAACTCACTGAGAAGCTTCAGCGGGCAGGCATAGCCGCTGCTGCGGTGATGACTGGCGAGGACATTTTCAACAACCCTCACTACCAGGAGCGTGGACTGCTGGAGCTGGTGGACCACCCTTCTGCCGGAATGTACTTCCTGCCGGGGATCGCATGGAAGATGTCGGCCACGCCAGGGGCGGTCAGATGGCCCGCGCCGCGTCTTGGGGAACACAATGAGTTCGTGTTCGGGGAGTTGCTCGGCATGGATGATTCGGAGATCGCGCGGCTGGACGAAGAGGGGGTGACGGGAACAGAGCCGGTGAGATGATTTTCGATCTCGGAGGGCTGTGCCTGCTAATCCAGAACGGTTAGAGAGAAGACAGATAGCGGGGAGGAGGGGAGGAACGATGCCATCTGGTGTTCTTCCGGCATATCGTAGTGGGCGTCAGAGCTGAACACGCCTACGCCGTCTCGCACTCTATCCGGTCGGTATCCATGCTCCACCAGGTACTTGTTGTAGTCGGACACCAGGTACCGCTGCTCAGGCTTGGTGTAGCGATGGCTGTCCTCGGCTGATACCCAGACGTCGAACCCATGCTGCGGCACCAAGTCGTTGCCGAGGTGCCACTTGCCCATGTAGCCCTTGTAGTAGTCGTCTGACAGCATCTCCGAGATCACCGGCACGTTCTCGTCCAGATGGATCTGATTGACGATGGGGCCGGCCGCGTGTGGATACAGCCCTGTCATGATCGTCGCGCGAGCCGGCGTGCAGACCGGCTGGGCAACGTAGGCATTTTCGAATACGAAGCTCTCGTTTGCCAGAGCATTCAAGTTTGGTACATTCATCCAGTCGGCGCCGTAGCAGGCCAGAGTGTCCTGTCGCTGCTGGTCGCTCATGATAAAGACGATGTTCGGGTTGTCGGGCATCTGGCACATCTCCCTACTTCGGAGATCTATAGAACCTACTCCCTGGGCAGCTGGCCTCGGAGGAAAACCTTGAGGAGCGCCTCGTTGGCGGCGCTGGTCAGCCTGCGGTTGATCTGTCCATCCTTGCCGATGAAGAATGTCGTTGGCAGCGATCGGACCTCGTAGGCCCGGACGATCTCGTTGGTCTGGTCCAAGCCTATTGGATACGTGACCCCTGTCTCCTCCGCGAATCCCTGCGCGTCCTCGAGTGTGTCCGACATCGCTACCCCCACGAATACCACGTCTCTGTCGCGATACTCGTTCCACATGGTCTCAAAAAACGGCATCTCCCACCTGCATGGCGGACACCATGACGCCCAGAAGTTCAAGACAACCACTTTGCCGTCTAGGTCGGACAGACGGAGTGTCTCGCCATCGAACGTTTCGATCTGGAAGTCCGGCGCAGCCCTGGACTCGGTTTGCGCTCTGCTCTTGATGATCCTGGGCGTCGGAGCCGGGGTGGCAGTCACGGTGGGCGGGGGTTGAATCGTAGGCTCAGGCGTGGGAGACGGCGGCACCGGAGTCGGTTCAGGAGTAACCGTCGGTGGCTCGGGTACAGCGGTCGGCGTGGACCCAGACAGGTCCGCAACACCAGATTGGGCGCACGCGACAGTCAGGCAGATTACCAAGAGTGCGCCGATAGCAAAAGGCGTATGCTTGAACTGCTTTGCTGCGAGACTGACTGACATGTGCGGATTATAGCGGAAACGAGGACACCTTGACCCCTCAAGCGGGCCGTCGCTATTATCCGCGCAGTTGCCAGACCCGTAGAACTAGACATCTCAGCGTGCACTCAGACGCCCGCGACATCCGCACAACTCTTCTCAGATGGAACGACTATCTGACCGGCAGGACGTGCACGCTAAGAATCGCCGATTCGGACGTTGCATCTCCACTCAGCCAGCTGACGGCGAAGTACCTGACCGGCGCTGATCCCGCCCTTCTGATCGAGGATGGCGCGATCTTGCATGAGTCAGCAGCAGCTCTTTCGGATATTCAGGATACAGCCCACGCGATCACTGACGAAGGCGATCTGACCGCTCTTGTGCCGGGAACAGTGTTTAGGTCCGGCGTGCGTGAGCTGTCGCATCGGGACGTGCCACCATCCACAATTGCAATGATTCGGGACACCGAGGTGGACCTGATCGAGTTGGTGATAGACCGCAGCGAGACGGGTTACTCGCGCAACTGGCCCGGGTTCAGCAGACGACGTTGGAAGCGGTCAGCATCTGGTTTCCAGTCGTTTGTCGAGACGTCGGTCCAGCGATTGGGAGAGACCGACGGCGACGAAGTCCTCGCACTGGATAGCCACGATTCTCGGATCGAATTCCTGAAGAGGATAGGCAAGGCAATCTGGGATAGTCCGTTTGAAAACTACTCGCGCTTTACGGGACACCGGCTCCGCTACAAGACGGGTGACGAGGCGCTGGCGAGCATCATCGAAGGACGCGGGGCAATCTGTTCCGAGAAGGTGCAGGCCCTGAAGTTCGTGGCCGACCAGTACGGATTCCAGTCCGAATACGTACTCGCTGGACCGGATGCCCGAGGCCCCATCCCGCTGGACCGGCTCAGGCACATCCTGGATACCTTCGACTTCCGAGGCGCGGGACCGTCCATGCGTTACTGGCAGCACATGGCGCTGGAATTTGTGATCGATGGCGAGAGCGTGCTAGTTGACGCGACGAATGGGAACATACCATTCATGTTCATCCGCGGCCCCGAAGCAGATGACACTCTGAACGCAGATCGACCGCGGCCTGTTTCGGTAAGGATGGGGACATACCCGGAGGAGTTCTACTACCATCGAGCGCCGGAGGAGCTGGCGCTCGACCTCTGCTACGCAATGGAGAGCTTCATACCTGAAATAGACCTCGTCCAGGTCTTCGACAATGAGTTGGGTCTGGCCATAACCCCGGAATTTCTGGTGGCTCCCCTGCCCTATAAGTCAGACACAGACTATGACGCTATGACGGGTCTGTATCAACGGTTGACAGAGCCGCGCGGACTCTCATTCGACGCTGACCCAGAGTGGTGTCTCGATGGGCCGGTGAGCTCGCAGTTTGTGGAGGTCGAACCTGTCGCGGCCAAGCTGGTGCTGGACTCGTATGACCACCTGATCTACAGGTTCAACCAGTTCGAGGACGACTGGCATGAGATGGGTCTCGCAGTCGTCCGGCTGGTCTCAGACCGATGATTGCACATGTCCGGCCCTCAGACTACACAGCTCTTCTGATGGACGCGGTGGCCAGCGCGCGCCGGTCCAGTTTCTGGAGGCAGAAGCTGGGAGAGCAGTCCGTAAGCTCGCAGGCAGACTTTGACAGACTTCCCTTCACTCCAATCCGGGAATACCGCAGGCAGAGTTTCGCGTCAGTGGTTGCTGATCCCGATGCCATAGAGTGGATTCCTGGCTCCTTGCTGGGGCAGTCGCCCGATCGTGTTCCAATTGCCGAAGGTCCGACAGAGGCGAAAGTGAGAGTCGATCTAATGGCCGACGCCATCAGGCCGTCGCTGCCCGAAGAGACCAATGGCTCCAGCGCACTGGTGATAACTACGTCCGGGCGCCGACACTTTGGGGCTGAGATGTGCGCAGCGTTAGTGCGGATGGGCGTCCAGGGACATCTGATAACCGATGAGGCAACCGACAGGATCGACGCTCTGGTCAGAACTTTCGAGCCGGACGTAGTGGTGGCGCTCTCACAGGTAATCGATCTGAGAGATCTCCCAGATTCGGTCACCGGTGCTGTCACTGTGGGTCGTGGACTTCTCATCGAGGAGATACGCCACGTTGATCTGCTCGTTCAGAACGAGCTGGGGGTCTTGGGAGCCTCATTTGGGTCCGGCGGCTATGCAATGAACCACCACAGGTTTCACTTTGAGGAGTCACCGCTGGGAACGTTGGCGGTGACTCCATACTTCAGCCGAGTCCAGCCGCTCATCCGACTGGACACTGGGATGTCTGCGTCTGTGTTACATTGATGCCATGGACAACTCAGACGATGCAAAAGCCGCGCTGAGCGTACCGGAAACTCCGGCATACGTGTACTCTGAGTCCATTTTGCGCAGGACTGCGTCGGACGCTCTTTCTCTCGCATTGCAGGCAGGATGCAAGCTGCTCTACACGCTGAAGCCATGCGGACTGACCGGAGTTCTTGAGACCCTCACCCCCTACGTCCACGGGTTCTCGGCCAGCTCAGTATTCGAGACGAGACTAGCTCGTGAGGTCGCGCTGGCGGGTCAGTCTCTACACTGCTACTCACCGGCGTTCTCTGTCGAGGACATGTATGACGTGCTGTCGAGCGTTGACTACCTCTCGCTCAACTCAATGACCCAACTGGAAATGGCGGCGGCGCTGGGGGTCGGAACCGATGCCTCTATCGGGTTGAGAGTGAATCCGGAGATGGGCTTTGCGGCTGACTCTCGCTACGACCCCTGTCGTCCTCATTCCAAGCTGGGTGTGCCCAAGTCGGACTTCCAAAGGCTGCTGAGCGCGTCACAGGTCAGATCCCGACTCGAGGGGGTGCACGTACACAACAACTGCGAGTCCGAAGACCTGGCTCAACTTGCAATGACAGCCGAGTCAATCGAGGGCACACTGGGAATACTAGACGATCCGACCTGGGTAAACCTCGGGGGCGGCTACTACCTGGGAGCTGATATCGATCCCGAGCCTCTGGCTCAGGTCGTTCGGAAGCTTGCCTCGGAGTTTGGGGTCACGGTTTTCATAGAGCCTGGAACCGCGCTGGTCCAACAGTCAGGAATGCTCGTATCAGAAGTGCTCGATGTCTTCGAGAGCGGCGGCAAGCGCATCGCAGTGCTTGACGCATCGACAAGCCACATGCCGGAGGTGTTCGAGTACGATTTCGCGCCATCGGTGTCAGGCCCGAGCACAGGCGGAGACAGCGCGACGATTCTTGCTGGAAAGTCGTGTCTCGCGGGGGACGTGTTCGGCGAGCACTACTTTATGGATCCGCTAAGAGTCGGCGACCGAGTAGCGATCATGGACGCGGGATCGTACAGCCAGTCGCGCGCGGCACCCTTCAACGGCATACCCATACCCTCCAGCTATCTGTTGAGAGAGGACGGCAGACTCGAGCGGATGACGACCCACGGATACAGGGATTTCGCGGAGCGAAACGGGATGATCGCAGTTGCTTCTGCTTGAACGCTCCACGAACATCACGCCCATGCAGCTGGACTTCAAGACTATCGAGTCCGAGATCGCGGGCGCTCTGGCAGAGAGCGAGACCGCAGTCCGTTTTGTAGTTACTAATTCCGGGTCAGGGGGATGGGAGTGCGAGCTGGGCGTGATCCATGGCGACACCCCTTTCGTCACCGCGCCCCTCTTCGAGTTCCGCCAACGAAACTTCGAGACGCCGGACAGCTTCAACGTCGCCATGGTAGTCCCGACTGGTATTGGCGCGGAGATTGGAGGTCACGCCGGGGACGCGACACCAGCTGCTATCGCGCTCGCGCAGGTCTCCGACACGCTGATAACGCACCCGAATGTCGTCAACGCTTCAGACATAAACGAGCTCCCAAGGAACGGTCTGTACGTCGAAGGGAGCGTGCTGACGCGGCTGCTGATGGGTACGGTGGGATTGAGTCCAACGCGCGCCAATCGCGTACTCATAGCACTGGACGCCTCCCACAGCGAGCGCTACGCGGCGTACACGGTCAACGCAGTAAATGCGGCGAGGGCTACCTACGGTCTGAACTGCGTCGGTATCGAAAGAATCGAGCCCGCGTTGAGGCTCTCAGGCGGATACACTCAGACAGGACGCGCGTCAGGCTCGGTGGAAGGGTTCGACGGGCTGATCGATCTTCTACAAGGCAAACAGGGAGCCTACGACGCGGTGGCGGTCGCGTCGGTCGTGGATGTTCCACAGCACTATCATTTCGACTACTTCACGAGCGGCGGTGAGATGGTGAACCCGTGGGGTGGAGTCGAGGCGCTGCTGACCCATGCGGTGTCGTCGATCATGGAGGTTCCCACAGCGCACGCGCCGATGATGGAGTCAGACGATATCGCCGCCGTGGATCCAGGAGTCGTGGACGCTCGCATGGCAGCCGAGGTGATATCAATTACGTTTCTCCAGTCGGTGTTGAAGGGTCTCCAACGGTCTCCACGCATCGTGACCGACGAAGCAGAGTTCGGTCGCGCAGACGTAATGACCGCAGAGAACGTCTCCTGCCTGGTCATACCGGAGGGGTGCATCGGCCTGCCAACATTGGCTGCGCTGCATCAAGGCATACCCGTGATCGAGGTTAGGGAGAATCGCAACCTAATGAGGAACCATCTCCCTACCCTGCCCTGGAGAGCTGGGCAGTTCTTCTCAGCCGATAACTACTGGGAGGCCACCGGCATTGTCACCGCGCTCAGGGCAGGCATAGACCCAGACTCCATGCGAAGGCCGATCAAGACCATGCGCACCCACCTCGATGACCACCCAGCCTTGTGAGTCATCCATACGACTGATCGCATCGCCGTCAAGGGCGGAGGTCGAGGCGCTGCGAAAGATGATGCTGTACTGCATCGACGGCTTTCCAACGTACCAGGGCCTGTTCTGCATGGCCGAAATCAACCGGGGCTCTATCTCCTCTGGCGACCCAATGGCAGCTCTCCGGAGGCTGTCTGTCATCGAATCGGACGAGGTGCACTCGCTCAGCGCTGAGGCCATGACGACCGCCGGTTCTATCGTCGATACGGAGACATCTTCAGGAACATCCGGCGGCAGGAAGATCCGATTCATAACGCATGATGACAACGTGGCCGAGCACAAGTTTCTGGCCGGACTCCTGGCTATCGCCGGAGTGACAAGGGATGACAGAGTAGCCTGCCTCGACACAGACCCCGCGGCGGTGATGGTATCGTTCCCCTGGGCCTGCGAACTGCTGGGCGCTGCGGAGTCGTACTGCGTGAGCACAGGTACCGGATTCGACAACTGCCTGCGTCTGCTCGAACGTCTCCAGCCCACAGTGTTGGTAAGTGTGCCGTCCATCATCCAGCGGCTGTTGGGCGCGGATTCAGGAATCAAAATCGAGTCGATTCGCGCGGTGGTCCACATTGGAGAGGGGATGAGCCAGGCCACACGCGCCAGGGTAGCCACGGCGTTCGGCGCTGAAGTGTTCTCGTACTACGGCTCGAGCGAGACATCGGCGATCGGGATCGAGTGTTCAGCGCACGCCGGGGTGCACCTCATGTCCTCTCGCCACGTGCTTGAAATAGACACGGACGGACACTCGGACGACATGGGCGAGCTCATAGTCACCACGCTCGATCAACAGGGGCTGCCACTTCTGAGATACAGGCTCGGAGACCTGGTGCGGCTGCGACGTGGGGCGTGTGGCTGCGGACTCGACGATCCCCGTGTTGACGTGCTTGGACGGTCAGAGCCGTTCGCCTCTATCCTCGGCTCCAAGATTCATCAAGGAGCTCTCCTGAGCACGCTCCACAGCGCGGGCCTGGAGGGGCCGCTACAGGTCGTGCTCAGCACGGAGAACCGCAGGGACATGATGACGCTGCGTGTGTCAGACGTCAACTCATACTTGGAAGAGTCCATGCGCAAGGCAGTGCTGGTCGATCACACCGATATAGAATTTCTGGTCGCAAGCGGGCTGTTGGACATTCGGTTCGAGCTAAGACCGACCCGCGAGCTTCTCGCGGACCGGAAGTCCGACAGGCTGATCGACCTCCGGGGTATGACGTGATTCAGGGGGTAGGACGCCAGACCCGCTCTGAGTTGGCAACTGACCTGTCTCAAGCCATGGAAGTCGCGCGCCGCTCACGAGAAGCAGAGTGCGAGTATCTTTCAGACGCGAACCTGCAAACACTCCTCAACTCGGTGGCGAGCACCCTTTCAGAAGAGCCTACACACGGGCGAGTCGCAGACGCGCTAGGGGCAGTGGACACCGCCGTCCGCAGGCGTCTGGGGTTCTGGCGAGCCGCCGCCTGGGATGCGGACGACCTCTACGGCGAGATCGAGGCCATCAGGGCGCGGGCAGACAGCGCCATCAGTCCAAGAGGCGCCCGAACAGGGCAAATACTCTCTCAGCCGGTCGAGGATCCAGCGTGTGTCGCGCTGGCAGAACTGCTCTCCATGCTGAGAACTCAGCATCCCTCTGAAGTCAGGTTACCCGCCGAGTTTTACGGGGTGCTCGAAACTGTTGACGACGCTGGCTGCCTGCGATTCACTCCTACTGAGCAACAGCTTGCCGCGTCGGCGCTGCTGCTCAGCGGCGTAATCGTGGAGATGGACGCCGGAGAGGGCAAGACGATTGCGTCCGTCATGGCAGCCGCGGTGTTCGCGGCGTCCGGGCGAAGTGTCCACGTTCTCACGGCGAACGACTACCTCGCAGCCCGCGACTGCGACGAGATGGCTCCTGTGCTCGAATCTCTGGGGCTGACTGTCGGACTCGTTATCGATGGAATGGACCGACAGGAACGACAATTCCAGTATGCGGCCCAAATCGTGTTTACCACAGCGCGCGAAGTCGGCTTTGACTACCTGCGGGATAGCGTAGCCGAATCTTATGACCGGCGCGTGAACCCGACGTTCGACGTCGCAATTGTTGACGAGGCGGACCACCTTCTCGTTGACCAAGCCAGGACACCTCTGATCATCTCAGGCGACCGGACCCCCGAACATATCATGGGGGAGGACGTACAAGCGCTTGCCGTCGAACTCATGGAGAGGCAGGCAGGCTGCGTCGATGACCTATACGAGACACTGGGGTCAGGGTCTGACGACATCTTCCAGATTCTAGCTGCCATTCTGCTGGCAGGAGGACTAACCGCCAGACTGGCGTCCGCGCTGGATCGGTTGGGTGTCTCATCGCGACAGGTCTTCAGTGACATCTCGCGCCTGAACGACGAGTACGAAGGCCGTCCACTGGAGCAAGACCTCTTATTCGCAATCGACCCAGACAGGCTGACGCTGAGACTGACCGAACGGGGCTGGGAGGAGGTTTACGACCGGACTGACAGCGCCGTATCAGCTTTCGGCACGGTACAGGCTCTGAGAGCGAGAGTCCTTCATGACGCCGGGACTGACTACGTGCTGGGCCAAGGCAGCGTAACGCTCGTTGATCGGCTGGATGGACGCCCAATGTTCTCCCATCGCTACATGCACGGCCTTCACGAGGCGCTTGAGTCCAAAGAGGGTCTCGACCGTCAGGGCCGTGCGGACGCCAAAGCGCGCACCTCTATCAGGGCGCTGATGTCGAACTACGAGACCATCGCCGGTCTGACCGGCACCGCAACGGAGGCGGCGGACACACTCGCTCGCGAATACGGCACTCCAACTGTCAGGGTTCCTCCCGAATTCGGGTCACGCCGGGTTGACCTGGGCGCCGAGGTCTTCTTCGACAGACACGAACACATAGCGCGAGTGGCAGAGGAGGCTGCATATTGGCACAGCATCGGGCGGCCGGTGCTGATCACAACCGGGAGCGTGGCAGAGTCGGCTGCATTCAGCGCGGCCCTGGCCGAGCGATCCATCCCGCACGAACTTCTCAATGCCGAGAACGCCGAATCGGAGTCCGGGATAGTTGCCCGTGGGAGCGAACTCGAAGCCGTCACCGTCTCGACTGGCATGGCCGGTCGAGGCACGGACTTCGTCGTGGATCGCGAAGTGGACTCCGTGGTGATCGAGAGAGCCGTCCAACGCGCCCAGCGTGTACTGCGACAAGGGCGGTCTGCGTCCTTTACGTGCGCCTCCCGCGAAGAGGCCGAGGCACTCTACCAAGCCTTGCGCGAGATCGATAGTGTTGAAGTGATCTTGCGGGACTCAGCATCATCCATGAACGAGGTCGTGGTGCGCCCGCTCCGATCCCAGCGACCGCGCGAGGAACGGCTGAGGTTCGGACTGGGCCTGATTGTCATAATCACCTCACTTCCGGGGTCGGCCAGGGTCGAACGACAGATACGGGGAAGAACCGGGCGACAGGGGGCTTTCGGAGCCTTCAAGACAGCAGTGTACGTCAACGACCCTACCCTGGCATTCTCCACACGCCAGGGCGATATCTTCGCGCTCGGCAATCCTGGCGAAGGGACGGTCGAGGGCGCTGAAGTACACCGAATACTGCGGCAGGTCCAGATCGACGCCGAAACGCAGAGCGAGCTGACAGCCCGGGCAATGTCCGAGTACGAAGCAGTCGTAGAGAGCGAATCGCGCGCCCACTACGCGGCGCGTATGGACATGATGGGGTCATACCAATCGTCCGCACTGCCTAAGAGAATAGTCACCGATTGGGTCATGCGCAGGACGATGGAGCTTGACGACCAGTGGAGCGACTACGGAACCCGATTCGCGGTCGTGTCAGATGGCCTGTGGCATCACCACGGCATAGATATTGGCATATATGCTCACCTGACTCCGGCCGAGGTTAGGCAGAATCTGGAGTTGGAGGTACACAGACGGCTGTCCGTTCATCGCGATCGACTGGGCGCGAAGAGGTTCGCGCTTGCCGTCACCGACTGCCGGCTGAGATCCGCAGACGACCTGTGGCCCGCTCGTCTCGCTGCGATGCAGGAGATGGCAGTGACCTTCGCCCTGGGAGCTTCATCCCGGCACGCCGCCGTTACAGAGCTGGCGGAGCAGATCTCAAGCACACGAATGGACTTCTGGGCAAGCGTGGAGGACGAGACGATCAGGACAATGCTCAGCAGTGGACACGTTGCAGACCGCCATCGGATGGGGCACAATCACATCGAGCAGCTTCCTGACGAACTCGAAGCGCTGCTTCGGTGATAGACTGTTGGTAGAGCGTACGATTAGGACCTCATAGGGGACCGAGATTGAGGAAGATCAGACGGACCAGATCGACAATGACCATGCTGGCAGGCGTATCACTGCTGGCAGCGCCGGTGGCGGCCGCATGTGACTCAGGACCCAGCTACGAGGACTGGGCCGCAACCGATGGCGCCGCCGGGCGGATCAATCTCGACGAGGTACAGGAGGCGTTCAAGAAGTCGAACAGCGCGACGGACTTCGAGAAGCGCGTCAACGAGATCTACGAGGGCGACGGCATAGTTCTGATCCGAGTCGAACAGGACGGGAGCAGAACTACTCTGGAGGGCTGGGAAGACCTCGACAAGTCTAAGGAGATCGAGGACTCGAACGACGACCGCCTGTTCTCGATCGTCAAGGACAACGATCAACACGAGATGCGCGGTTATGGCGCGAACAGCTACTACTATCGGCCTTTTGGAGCCGGAGACTTCCTGTTCACATACATGATCCTGAGCAGCTTTGGCCCTCGTTACGCGTACTACACTCCGACAACAAGATACGACACGATAAGCCGCGATCGGGCTAACTACAGAAACACCAGCAGCTACCGCAACCAGGTGTCGAAGAACACCAGCTACTTCAACAATCAGAAGACGTTCGCAGGTTCCAGCTACGATCAGGCATCGAAGAACATCAGCTCTTCGAGACAGTCGTATCTTAACTCCCAGCGTTCTACCGGAAGCTTCAAGTCGAGCGCGACGGGGGTGCGGTCGAGCTGGGGAAGCAGCAGCCGCAGCAGCTCGCTGGGACGTTCCAGCACGGGTTTCACCGGAGGGGGCGGCGCGCTCCGGTTGATCGGAGACGAGTGGTCGAGGCTGCGAGCCTAGATCGCGAAGAACAGGATAAGGCTGACGCTAATCAGAGCGGCGCTCTCGATGAACGCGGCGCCGACGTTCCGGTCCACCGCGAGCTCATCCGAGAGCCGCACGTGCGGGAACAGCACCTTGTCCACAACGAACCTGACCACGTACAGCAGGACGAATCCGACCACCGCGTAGGTTAGAAAGCCCGCGATACTCTCCGTCCA
>JAAXHZ010000096.1 GCA_012270625.1 Dehalococcoidia bacterium
TTCTCGGTGCCCTTTCCGAGCACCTCACCGGTCTCAATGTAGTGCTCCATAACCGGCTTCATTCCGTATCGCTGGATCGGGCAGACTATCATGCAGACCGCGCAGCCGTGGTAGGTAACCATAACCGGCCGGCACCGCTCGTAGATGAGCTTGTTCTTCTCGACTCCCCTCCACCAGACCTTGTCTCGCACAATGGCCCGTCCCGGGCAGCGGTTGACGCAGACTTCGCACTCCTGGCAGAACTTGTGGATGCCGTAGTCTTCCGGCTTGTCGTATGTCACCGGCGCGTCGGTGGTAACGAGCATCAGCCGCGACCTGGAGCCGAAGTGAGGCGACAGGAGCTGACCGTTCGCGCCGAGCTGTCCCAGGCCGGCCGCAACGAACAGGGGAATGTATGGCCCGCTGCAATCACTGCCGTCGTGAACCTGGGCGTGATAGCCCCTCGATCTAAGATAGTTGGACAGCTTCAGACAGAGCTCCTGCTGAGTCTCATAGGTCTCGAAGCGCGCCTGATCTGCGAGTGGGCTAGGGCCGGTCTGCGTCTGGAGGTAGTCCTGCTCCAGCGCGAGGCAGATGGCGTGTTCGTACTTGGCCCAACGCTTCTTGCCGGCGAAGGTGTAGCGGCGGTCGTGCCGTGTAAATCCGACCTCTCCAAAACCAAGCTCGCGCGCGATGCGCCGAACGTCTTCAGTGATGTTCTCTCCAGGCACAGGAGTTCCGGTAGGCTCGACCTCTCCTGAGACCAGCGCGGCCTCGTACATCGGCTCCATTCTGGCATCGTGACCTTCCCTGAATTCATCGAGGTCGCTCGACTGCGTCACCACAGCCCATTGACGATCCGCGGACTTGTCTATCGCTTGGGATTCCAGTGGGTACTCCCTGCTATAGAAGGATACGTCGAGCGGATTTTGAGGGACACCTGGTACTGTGGCGAGATCTTCGGCGACCGGAATCTCGATGTTGGGATCGCCGTCTCTTCTGCCGGGTCTCTTTACCGTGTGACTGATTGACTTGACCACTTGAAGCCCTACTTTCTAGACGACTGTGGCGCGGATTCTACCCTTCCCGAGTCATTGAAACAATTCGATGCTGTCATGTAGCGCAAAAGGGGAGGCAATCTCGAGAGCCTTTTTGACCAAACTCCCAATGGATCGGTACATGTGTCGTCTCTACGATTCCGTACAGATTGATGAAGACTCTAATCGCGTCTCTGGCTTGGCCTCACGCCCTTATCTTTCTGCCGTCTGGGTCGTAAAGTGGCTCCTTTGCAACCGCAGCCTGAAGACGCTCGCCAAAGTAGAGCACATCAACGCTCGTTCCCACTTCAGCATGGCTCGTAGGAAGGTAGCCGTACACAATGGCTCTGCCGATCGAGTGCCCGTAGTTGGCGCTCGTTACGTAGCCGAGCGCGCGGTCTCCATCCAGGATAGGCTCTTTGCCCATGACAACCGCTGTAGGATCGTTCAAGGTCATGCAGCACAGCCTGCGCGCGGGGTCGCGCGCTGGCAACTTTCTCAGAGTTTCCCTTCCGATGAAGTCGCCTTTCCGCATTCTCACCGCGAATCCAGTGCCTGCCTCATATGGGTTGTACTCTGTGTGGATATCGCTGCCCCACAGCCGGTAGCCTTTTTCGAGCCGCAATGAATCGAAGGCTCCTCCTCCAGCGGCGATTACTCCGAGGGGCTGCCCTGCCTCCCACAGCACGTCCCATAGCCTCAGACCGTATTCGGAGGGGGTGTATATCTCCCATCCCAACTCCCCCACGTATGAGATACGCAGGGCCAACGAGGGTACTTCGGCTATCGTTATGGGCTTTGCGGTCATGTATGGGAATCCGGCGTTGGTCACATCGTCGTCGCATACACGGCTGAGCAGATCTCGTGCACTGGGTCCCCACAGACCGATGCAGCATAGCCCTGATGATACGTCGTTCACGGTTACTGGTGGATCGTCAGTCAGGTGTGTTTTGATCCAGTCCAGATCGTGGAGTCCCATCGCTCCACCAGTGACGATCATGAATCGGTCTGCTCCGAGTCGAGTCACTGTAAGGTCGCACTTGATTCGGCCTGTGGGCGTCAGCATAGGCGTATAAGTGATCGTTCCGACCGGTTTGTTCATCTGATTAGAGGCGAGACGTTGAAGTGCGTCGAGAGCGCCGGGTCCGGTAACCTCGAACTTGGCGAATGGGGTCAGGTCGAACATCGCGACCCGCTGGCGAGTCGTCACATGCTCCGCGGCGACTGTGGGAGACCACTCTCGCGCCTCCCAGCCAGACCTCGATTCTCCTGTTACGGTAAGTGAGTCGAGCAGACCCTCGTTCGCGTCGTACCACTGCGGTCGCTCCCAGCCCGCGTTCTCGAAAAAGACTGCTCCCAGCTCTTGCTGTCGCGTAAAGAATGGCGTCAGCCGGATATTTCTGGGGTTTTCGATCTGCTGACGAGGGTGGATGATGTCGTACACCTCACGGTACTGCTGGGCAGCTCGCGCCCGGACATAAGGCCGGCTGTACGCGTAGGGGTGGAATCGCCTTATGTCACACTCGCGGAGGTCGGTGGTCGGCTCACCGTTGACGATCCATTCGGCGACCGCCTTGCCGACTCCTCCGGCGTGGGTAATCCAGACCGCCTGCGCCGACCAGAAACCGCGGAGGCGGGGAGATTCGCCTAGTATGGGGAATCCGTCCGGCGTGAACGAGAACATGCCGTTGAACTTGCGTGTCAGCCCAGCGCCTTCGAGGCTTGGCATTAGCTCGCGCGCCGCCGCCATCGACTTCTCGAAGTGGCGTGGTGTGAACGGCATTTCGGCGGGCGCGACTGGCGCTTCGTCATGATGGAGAATATCGTCTGAGTCCACCAGAAGTGGTTCGTGCCTATATGAGCCGATACCGTAGCTCTCACCTACTTGCCGGAAGTACAGGGACTCGTCCTGGTGTCGCAGGATCGGCTGGGAAATCTCCTCAGTCGCTCCGGACAGATCGGGAATGGGGGTTGTAACCGCGTATAGATGCTGCATTGGCGACAATGGGATTTGCACACCAGCGAGAGCGCCTAGTTTCGGAGCCCAGATGCCCGCGGCAGCCACGACCAGCTCGGTCTCGATGTCGCCATGAGTTGTGTGGACAGCGATAACTCGGCCGTCCTTCGTGCCGAATCCGGTGACCTCGACGCCGCCGTAGAGCGTCGCGCCGTTCTGCCCGGCGTATCTCGCCATTGCTTCAGCGGGTCTGGTAGCTGTGGTCTGAATGTCTGAGGGGACATGCAACGCGCCCTTGATGCGGTCGGACAGCATTGGTATTAGGTCGCGCGCCTCACTGGGACCGATCAGATGGGCCTCCACGCCCCAGCTCGTGCCCAAGCCAGCTCTCCGTTTCAAGTCGGCGAGTCGCTCCGAGGTCCAGGCCACTTCCAAGCTGCCCACCGACTTTGCGCAAGGCTCTCCGTCCAGCTCCAATCGTTTCCAGAGGTCCACGGTGTAGGTGGCGAAGTTTGCCATGGTCTTTGACGGATTGATCTGAAAGACCAGGCCGGGCGCGTGGGACGTGGAGCCGCCGGTCTCAAAGAGGGGACCCTGATCCAGAACGACCACATCGCGCCATCCGAGCTTCGCCAAATGGTAGGCCACGCTGCATCCGACGATCCCGGCGCCGACGATGACCGCTCTGGCTTTAGTGGGAAAGCTGCTGTCAGCCATCTTCGTCCCTCGTCAAAACTGAGGCGAAATCGGTGCTGCGATGAAGTGACGGCTATGGCCGGATCGTAGGCGCGGGCTGAGACCTGCGGTGTTGAGTTCATTCTACTCCAAGTTAGTTACGGGGTTAAGGCCTGGATGCTCGATTTGCTGTGACTTCACTCAATGTGGAACACCGCCATGTGGAACTGTTTCAGAGTGGCGAAAGCCGATGGGCTCCGCAGGAATTCTTGACTCCGATTTCGGCGCTGTGCTAGCTTTCCTGAAACAGACAAAGGCAGTGAAGGGGAGTAGTAGAGGTCGGTATCGGCCAAAGAGAGCCGGGAAAGGTGAGAGCCCGGCGCAGTGACCGACTCGAACTCGCCCTTGAGCTTCCGGCCTGAACACGGTCTCAGTAAGGCTGGACGGTCAGCACCGTTAAAGCTCAATGAGTGTTCGTCCGCTGCGGCGGACGGAAATCAGGGTGGTACCGCGGGTATCGAAACGACGGCCCGTCCCTAGAAGGGGACGGGTTTTTCTGTTGGACAAAGTCTGGGAATAGACAAGTGAGGGCCAACTCCCTGGCTCGCGGCAACCGGAGGAAATGTCTGAATGGCAACGACAACATCGCAGAGCTCCCGTATGTCATACGATCATCGGGATATGCAGACGAAATGGAGCGACCGCTGGGAAGATAGAGGAATCTATACTGTTGAAGACGACGATCCCCGTCCGAAGTGGTACGAGCTCCACATGTACCCTTACCCCTCTGGCGACCTCCACGTCGGCCACTGGTTTGCCATGACCGGCGCGGACGTGCACGCTCGGTTCATGCGAATGAAGGGGTACAACGTGCTGCACCCGATGGGGTTTGACGCCTTTGGCCTGAATGCCGAGAACGCGGCCATCAAGAACGGCATTCATCCCCACACGTGGACCATGTCCAACATCGAAAACATGCGCCGCCAGCTCAGGTCTATGGGCCCCATGTATGACTGGGGCCGCGAAGTGGTCACCTGTACGCCTGACTACTACAAGTGGAACCAGTGGTTCTTCCTTCAGCTTTACAAGAACGGTCTCGCGTACAGGACCGATGCACCGGTCAACTGGTGTCCTTCATGTCAGACGGTTCTCGCCAACGAGCAGGTCATCAACGGTCTGTGCGAGCGATGCGACACTGCGGTGGTACACAAGGACATGGAGCAGTGGTTCTTCAAGATAACCGACTATGCGGACGAGCTGCTCGATCACTCCAAGATCGACTGGCCCGACAGAATCAATACCATGCAGACGAACTGGATCGGTCGATCAGAGGGAGTGGAGGTCGATTTCGACATTTCCGAATACGACCTAGAGGAGAAGTCGATTCGCACGTTTACGACCCGGATCGACACCGTGTTCGGCGTCACGTTCATCGTACTGGCGCCAGAGCATCCACTGGTCGATAAGCTGACTACAAGTGAGCGCCGGGCCGAGGTGAGTGCCTACGTGGAGCAGGCGCGTCTTCAGACTGAAATCGAGCGACTGTCAACCGAGAAAGAGAAGACGGGGGTCTTCACTGGCGCATTCGCCGTCAACAAGCTGAATGGAGAGCGAGTGCCCATTATGGTCGCCGACTACGTCCTCCTGAGCTACGGCACGGGAATGGTGATGGGTGTACCGGCCCATGACCAGCGCGACTTCGTGTTTGCCACCAAGTACGGGCTGCCTATCCGAGTCGTCATCGCCCCTCCGGACTGGGACGGCTCTGACTTGGACGAGGCGTATATTGCCCCTGGGAAGCAGGTCAACTCCGGCCAATTCGACGGTCTGCCGAACTCGGAGGGTCTCGAACGGATAGCAGACTTTATAGAGGCCAACGGGTGGGGAGAGCGCTCGATCAATTACCGGATGCGGGACTGGCTCATCAGCCGTCAGCGCTACTGGGGTACTCCGATTCCGATTGTGTACTGTGAACAGTGCGGAGAGACACCAGTTTCCGAGTCTGATCTTCCCGTTCTGCTGCCTGAAGACGCCGAGTTCCTGCCGACAGGAGACTCGCCGCTTGCGCTGCACGAAGGGTTCGTGAACACGACGTGTCCCGATTGCGGCAGTCCCGCGAAGCGGGAGACAGACACGATGGACACGTTCGTTGACTCGTCGTGGTACTTCCTACGGTACGCAAGTCCTCAGTTCGAGGATGGCCCGTTCGACCCCGGCGCACTCGGGAAATGGGGCGCAGTGGACCAGTATACGGGCGGCGTGGAGCATGCGGTCATGCACCTGCTGTACGCGCGATTCTTCGTGAAGGCGCTGCGTGACCTCGGCTTGCTTGACTTCGACGAGCCGTTCGTGAGGCTCGTCAATCAGGGCACTATCGTCTTCAATCACCAGAAGATGAGCAAGTCCCGCGGCAATGTGATCGCGCCGGATGCCTATGTCTCTGATGTCGGAGCTGACGTAGTTCGCACTTACATGATGTTCATGGGGCCGTGGGAGGCGGGAGGTGAGTGGAACGACGATGGTATCAACGGCATGGCGCGCTGGACCAACCGCGTGTGGGATCTCGCCAGCCGCGACGCGGGCGTTCTGGACGAGTCGGACACGCACCCAGCCGCCGTGCGCAGCCTCCGACGTCTGCTGCATCAGACCATTCGCAAGGTCACCGAAGACGTGGAGAGGTTCAAGTTCAATACCGGCATAGCAGCCATGATGGAGTTCTCCAACGCATTGAGTCAGGCGTGGGACTCGGGTGTGATCGACCCTTCGGTGTGGAACGAGTCGATCAGGAATCTGGCGCTAATGATGTCTCCAGTTACTCCGTTCCTTGCCGAGGAGGTCTGGGAACGCGCTGGCGAGCCTTTCAGCGTCCACCAGCAGGCGTGGCCCGAATGGGACCCCGACCTGGCCGCGGACGAAACGATAACCCTCGTAGTACAGGTGAATGGGCGGCTGAGAGACCGGATCGAGGTTCCGGCAGACATCTCCGAAGATGACGCCAAGGCTAGGGCGCTGGAGTCAGACAGGGCAAAGGCGCACACGGAAGGCAAGCAGGTACGGCGCGTGATCTACGTGCCGGGTCGGCTGGTGAATATTGTGGCAAACTAGCCGTCACCACGAGAGCTTAATCAGCAGGGGCGATCTGGCACGGTCGACCCTATGTCAGGCTGGGTAACTTCGGGTCACTTTTGTCCTGCCGTCTGCCATGAATATTGTCTATTTCCGCATTGACACATTCGTTCTTATAGTCCATACTACGTCCATCGTTAACCCCTCACACTTACGGATGGACAGGATCAGTATGGAACAAAGAACCTCTGTCGCAGAAAAGCGACGTTATATTGTTAGAGACGTCTCCCAAGCAAAGCAAATCGCCTCAAACTGGCTCAGGAAGCACAGCTTGGATCAGGCAACGAACTTTGGACTACCCGAAGTTGATGACCGCTACCACGTCTGGAGAGTTCCGCTGCTGGATCGAAGTGTCCAACGAGCACGTATCGGCGAAGTGGTGATCGACGCTTACTCCAGCCTAGTCGCAGTCGACAAGACAACCGATCCATCGACCATCGAAAACAGGCTACTCGGAAGGACTGACAGCGTCGACACACTAGATCTTCAGAAGCCCCCGACTGTACTGCAATCCGAAATCAGGAACATAATCGCACTCGGCGACTCGTCTGTCGTTTTGAGAGACCTTCCGGCTCAAAGTGTTGGACTCGTGTTTACCTCTCCTCCCTATTTCAATGCTAGGCCGGAATATACGGACTACCACACCTATGAACACTACCTTCTGAAAGTCCAAGACGTGATTGCAGCCTGTCACAGGGTTCTGGCTGAAGGTCGGTTCTTGGTGGTTAACTCGTCCCCAATCTTGGTCCGTCGAACTAGCAGGAGTCAGTCTTCCAAGCGGCTTGCGGTTCCGTTTGATCTTCATCAGATGATCGTAGATGTGGGCTTCGACTTCATTGACGATGTAATTTGGCAAAAACCAAATGGCGCAGGATGGGCAACTGGACGCGGTCGAAGATTCGCAGCCGACAGACAGCCATTGCAGTACAAGGCCGTACCGGTTACTGAGTACGTGATGGTCTATCGAAAGCACACGGAGAAGCTCATCGACTGGAACATCAGGCAGCACCCGAACCAGCAACTTGTGAAGGATTCTATCATCGAAGACGACTACGAGAAGACCAACGTCTGGCAAATCAAGCCTACCCATGATCAGCGCCACCCTGCGGTGTTTCCGGTCGAACTGGCCGAGAAGGTGATTCGGTATTACTCCTTCAAAGGAGACTCGGTACTGGACCCATTCGCCGGAATCGGAACAGTCGGCAAGGCAGCTATACGCTTGGAGCGACGTTTCATCCTTGTCGATAACGAACCGCAGTACGTCAAGGTAATGCAAGAAGAAGCGGTCAGGTGGCTAGGTCAAAGTGCGGAGCATGTTCTCTGTTTAAACTGTCCTCCCATAGACTGCCGCGGCATTCTGACGTGAGGGAACTAGTAGGGCGACTCGCAAATGCAGAATACATTCTCCCTACTGGATAACTATCCCGCATTCGCTCTTCCATCCCTGAGGACATCCGGAGCCACTGTGATTGACAGGCTGGGCATGGAAGTTGTGAAGGATGTCATCTTCCAGGTTCTAACTGGCGAGAACATTCGGGATTCCACGGAGATGCTGACCAGACGCCGAATTACGATGGTGAATCTTGGAATCGTATCGTTATTTCTAACTGCGCTGACTGAAGAGGCGGGCTATCGGCGGACTCTCATCGAAGCAGCCAAATCGGCGCTCACCAGTAGAGGCTCAGCTTCCCCTAACGTGTTCCGTCACCACGCATTGTACACTCTGTCGCAGTGCCTCTACGCGATCACCTTGAAGCTGTACTGTGTAGTGTTAAGGGAGCCGTCTGAGAACCTGCTCATTCGGAGGGGGGTGATGTCTACCAGCTTGGATTCTCCATCGAGGATCAGCTCTGACATGCACACCCCGACCGCAGGGGCCAGCTTGAATCCGTGACCACTGAACCCGGTGCAGATGTACAGCCCGTCGATTCCATCGACTCGGTCCATTACGGGGTGCAGGTCGGGTGTGGTAGTGTACAGACCTGCATATCCATGCGCCAGCTGGCCATCAGCGATGCCGGGTATGCGCAGCGCCAGCCGACTCCACACGTCTTGCACGTAGTCCGTGCTCGCCCTCTGGTTATAGGTGTCCGGGTCTGCCTCCTCTTCACGATTGCCATTGCCTACCAGCGTCAGGTTGTCGGCCTCGGGTCTGAAGTAGATCAGGTTCGCCATGTCTCCGCCGCCCGGATGGTGGCCCACACCAGTCTCCGACCTTCTGATCAGGATTACCTCGTGACGGGTTGCCAGCAGGGGCAGATCGATGTCCAGATGCGCTAGGAACCGGGACGACCAGGGTCCGGTGGCGATCACCGCTGTATCGGTTGAGTATGTTTCATTGTGTGTTCTTACACCTGTCACACGGCCAGCTTCGACCTCGATTCTGGTCGCGGGTGACTCCAACACAACGGAGGCTCCTAACTCTCTCGCTCGGCTCGTGAATGCAAGCGCGGTGCCAGATGGGTCGCCGTGACCTGACTGGTCCTCCCACGCGAAGTGCTCGTCCTCGCCGAGGTGGAAGTCAGGCGCGAGCTCTCTCGCCTGCTGCCAACTCACGATCCTTGTGTCGATTCCGACCTGCTGCTGCATCTCGATGTTGTGTCGAAAGCCGTGGAACTCGTGGTCAGGCGCGATCACCATGTAGCCGGTCCTAACGAAGCCCGGGTCTCCGTCACCTCCGATTAGCTCACTCCAGTTTTGGAATACGCGCAGACTCTCCCACGCGAGCCGCGCATTGACCTCGGTGGAGTAGTGCATTCGGATGGCGCCGGATGATCGTCCTGTGGAACCCGAACCGAGCGTGTCCCGTTCCAGCAGCACCGTGCCGGTAACGCCTCTGTCGGCGAGGTTGTAAAGGATGCTGGCACCCATCACGCCGCCGCCGATAACGACGACATCGGCTGTTGCAGTCATCGGATTCCGCCTCTCGTGCTGTTTCGCATATAATACCCGCGCCGCGAACCGTACACAACGCGGCGTGTTTCTCATGTACAGCTAATTCAACGCATCCTGTTCAATGCGCGTAGGAGCGATCTGACGAGGGGAGAAAAAGCATGGAGTTCAATGTTGCGGTCCTGCCGGGAGACGGTATCGGGCCGGAGGTAACCGTCGAGGCAGTGAAGGTGTTGGACGCCGTTGGAAGGCGTTTTGGACACACTTTCAACACGGAGCAGGGAAGAGTCGGCGGAAATGCGATTGACGACTTCGGAACACCGCTTCCTGATGAGACCGTCGAGCTTTGCCAGAGGTCGGACGCGATACTTTTCGGCGCCGTTGGTGGCCCCAAGTGGGACGATCCCCAGAACACGGTCAGACCTGAGGACGGGATACTCGCGATCAGGAAGAGCCTCGGGCTTTTTGCCAATCTACGGCCGGTAAAGGTGTACCCGGCGCTCATCAATTCGAGCCCGATCAAGCCGTCTCTTCTGGAAGGCGTCGATATGATCGTTCTGCGCGAGCTGACTGGCGGCCTGTACTTCGCGAAGCCCAAGCGTCGCTGGACGACCAAGACCGGGCGCAGGGGAGTGGACACGCTTAGGTACACCGAGCACGAGATAGAGAGAATCGTCAGAGTCGCTTTCGAGCTGGCCAGGTCTCGCAGCGGTCGTCTTACGAGCGTGGACAAGGCCAACGTGCTCGAGTCTTCGCGGCTCTGGCGCCAGGTCACCGACGAGGTCCATGAGGACTACCCTGACGTTGAGCTGGAACACATACTGGTGGACGCCGCCGCCATGGCGCTCATTCGCAATCCCGCACACTACGACGTGATCGTCGCCGAGAACATGTTTGGCGACATTCTTACGGATGAAGCTGCGGTGCTGTCAGGCTCGATGGGGATGCAGCCGTCCGCATCGCTCGCGGGTATGCCTGGCTCTTCGACAGACACGGTCAGTCTCTATGAGCCTATCCACGGGTCCGCTCCAGACATAGCGGGGCAGGGTATAGCCAACCCGATCGGGATGGCGCTCAGCATGGCGATGATGCTCAGGCACTCGTTCGGTCTTGGAGAGGAGGCAGGAGCGGTGGAGTCGGCGGTCGAAGGGGTGCTGGCGGAAGGTTATCGAACCGCTGACATAGCTTCGGACGGCGGCGACGTGGTCAGTACCGAGCGAATGGGTACGGTGCTCGCAGGCCGCGTGTAGAGGATGGTTTCCCCCGGGTTCAGTACGCCAAGCTATATATGGTTTGACGCTGCTTTTTGCCCGAAACTAGAATGAGGCAGCTACAGTGAGCAGGAGGATTGGTATGGCCAGGGCGGCTTCAAACGGCGAGATGCCCAGAGCGTACGACCCAGGGTCCGTCGAAGGCCCGATCTATACGTTCTGGAATGAAAGCGGGTTCTTCAGACCGGAAATCGATCATTCGAAGAAGCCGTTCGTGGTCATTATGCCACCGCCCAACGTGACGGGTGAGCTTCACATGGGGCACGCTCTGACCATCGCCGTCGAAGACCTTATGGTCAGATGGCACAGGATGCTTGGAGAGCCGTCGCTGTATCTTCCAGGCTCAGATCACGCCGGCATTGCGACACAGGTCGTCGTCGAGCGTCAAATTGCATCTGACGGCATGAGTCGGCACGACCTGGGACGAGACGGGTTTATCGAGCGGGTGTGGTCGTGGGTGGACGACTACGGTGACCGGATTTACAGGCAGACGGAGCGACTTGGCGCATCATGCGATTGGAGTCGAAAGGCGTTCACGCTCGATCAGGGGCCTGCTCTGGCCGTCAGGACCACGTTCGTAAACCTGTACAAAAAGGGCCTCATATACAAGGGAACGCGCATTACCAACTGGTGTCCGCGGTGCCAGACTGCGCTGTCGGACCTGGAGGTCAAACACCAGGAAGAGAAGTCTCAGCTGTATCACATCAGATATCCGCTAGAAGACGGCTCTGGGCATCTTGTGATCGCTACCACCAGACCGGAAACGATGCTGGGCGATACCGCTGTCGCGGTCAATCCGGATGACGAGCGGTATGCGGACTTCATTGGCAAGCGGGTGACGCTGCCGATCGTCGGCCGGTCGATCCCGGTTATCGGTGACGAGGCGGTAGAGCTTGAGTTTGGGACGGGAGCGCTGAAGGTCACTCCAGGTCACGATCCTACAGACTATGAGATAGGCGAGCGTCACAGCTTGGATACCGTCAGCATCCTGAATCTCGATGGCACGCTAAACGAGCACGCCGGCAGGTTCTCCGGATTCGCCGTCGCAGAGGCCCGAACGAAGGTTGTGTCACATCTCGATGAGGAAGGTATTCTCGATTCAGTCGAGGATTTCAGCCACGCCGTTGGTCACTGCGATCGCTGCGACAAGGTCGTCGAGCCGATAGTCACCGATCAGTGGTACGTCAGGATGCAGCCGCTGGCTGAACCTGCTCGCGCCGCGGTTGCAGACGGCGACATCAGCATTGTTCCGGAGCGCTTCACGAAGGTCTATCTTAATTGGATGGACAACATCCGGGACTGGCCCATCAGCCGTCAGCTATGGTGGGGCCACCGCATTCCGGTATGGTACTGCGAGTCTGGGCATCAGATCGTAGAACTGGAAGATCCGACCACTTGCCCTGAGTGCGGCAGCAGTCGGCTGGAGCGCGACCCGGACGTCCTGGATACGTGGTTCAGCTCTGGGCTGTGGACACATTCGACACTTGGCTGGCCGGGCGATACGGACGACTTCGACTACTTTTACCCGACGTCGGTCATGGAAACTGGGCATGACATCCTGTTCTTCTGGGTTGCCAGAATGATCTTCATGGCGATAGAGAACACTGGTGAATCTCCGTTCCATACCGTCTATCTGCACGGTTTGGTGCGCGATCCCGAAGGCGTCAAGATGAGCAAGACCAAAGGGAACGTCGTCGATCCTCTGGAGCTTGTGGACATCTATGGCGCCGACGCGGTGCGGTTCGCTCTGACCACCGGAACGTCTGCGGGCAATGACATGCGGATGAACGAGCAGAAGCTGGAAGCCAGCCGCAATTTCGTTAACAAACTTTGGAACGCGGCTCGATTCGTCATTACCTACATTGAGGACGCGCCGCCCGGTCTGGACGGTTGGCAGGCGCTCGGCGAGCTGGAGCATCGGGAAGACAGGTGGATCGTTAGCAGGCTCAATCGTGTGGCTGCGCAAGTGGACTCGCACATGCGAGCATATCAGTTCGGTGAGGCGCAGCGTGTAATCCACGATTTTCTGTGGAATGAGTACTGTGACTGGTTCATCGAGATGGCCAAAATCAGGCTCAGGGCCGAAACAGAGCCGTCGCCGCTGCCGGTCCTTGCACATGTGCTTGAGAAGACACTGCTGCTTCTCCATCCGTTCCTGCCGTTCGCCAGCGAGGAGATCTGGAGCAGACTGACCGGAGCGCTGCCTCAGATGGACATCCCCCCGGCAGCCGCGATGGTTGCGCCGTACCCGGAAGCTGACCCGTCCAGATATGACATCGATGCTGAGCGAGAAGTCGAGTCGGTCATTGAGATCGTTAGGGCAGCACGTAATCTCAGGGCTGAATTCAGGATAGGGAACAGTCAGAGGCTCACGGCCCATCTTTCGGTGGCCAATGGAAGCTCCGCCGTGTTCGAAGACGCTCAGGGATTCATACAGTCCCAAGCCCGAATAGATCTTGAGCTTACTCCTGACCATAGCGCGCGGCAGAGTTCTAGCGATCAGGCCGTACAGGTACTGAACGCCGGTACGCTTGCTGTCTCCCTAGAGGGACTCGTCGATCTCGGCGAAGAGACCGAACGTCTTAGGGATGAACTGGCCGACCTGCGAAAGTACCACGCGAGAGTCTCAAAGAACCTGGCGAACGAAAACTTCGTCAACCGTGCTCCCGAAGAGGTAGTCGAGAGGGAACGAGACCGTCTATCCAGTACCGAGGCCCGCATCGGTCGCCTGGTAGAGATACTTGACCGTCTGGCAGGGTAGTGTAAACTCACCCTCCGGCAAGGTTCATCGCAATCCTACGTTCGGCTCTCCCCACTGTTGACCGTGACGGCAAGATAGTTATTGCCGCCGCGTCGGTGCGTTCTCTAGGCTACGGTTTTCTCAGCGTCTTCCTGGGTGTGTATCTGGACCTGCTCGAATTTACGCCGGTGCAGGCGGGCTTGGTGTTCAGCGCGATCATGGCTGGCGGTACCCTGTCCAACGTGGTCGCTAGCTGGCGTGGGGACGCGATAGGCCGGCGACGTATGCTGATCGTCATGGCGGCCTTGATGGGACTGGGCGGCGTGCTGTTTCCACTAACCGAGCAGACGGCGCTGCTCATAGCCATTTCGCTGATCGCCATGACTACATCTACTGGCGGAGACAGGACGGCCTTTCTCTCGATCGACATGGCGATTCTAGCCCAATCGGGACGACCGGAGCAGCGCACAGCCCTGTTCAGCGTGTACAACCTCGCTGGCAGGCTTACGAAGGCTGCGGGATCCTTGATGATTGCACTCCCTGCCGGACTTCAATACCTGCTGGGGGTTGAGGAAGTAGCATCCTACAAGCTGATGTTCTTTGTGTACGCGGTTTCGGCTTTCTGCGGTCTGGCTGTGTACTGGATGCTGAGTCCTCAGGCCGAGCCGACCGGAGCCCGAACGTCGCGCACCCAACAGCCTCAGAAGATGTCGC
The DNA here is from genome assembly GCA_012270625.1 of Dehalococcoidia bacterium. The sequence continues at coordinate 14,392 of JAAXHZ010000096.1, forward strand.
GCAGCTCCAGGACGATCATGATCCAGCTTTCCTTGCTGTTTAGCCTCGACTCTCTCGGCGGCGGGTTCATGGTTTACAGCTTCATGTCTTACTTCTTCGCCAACAGGTTCGACATGGGGGCGGAGACGATAGCGGCGATCTTCTTCGTGGGTCAGCTCCTTAACTCGATATCGATCATACTTGCCGCGCCGACCGCGCGGCGCATTGGCCTGATATTAACCATGGCAGCGTCGCAAGGCTTGGCTAACTCGATGATGATTTTTCTGGCTCTCACGGGAAACCCGCTGCTCGCGGTTGTATTCTTCATGGCCAGAGAGCTGATAAACGACATGGACATTCCGACTCGCCAATCGTATTCCATGGCGATAGTTCCGCCTGAAGCTCGCACTGCTACAGCAGGGATGACGAACTTGGGCAGAACCCTGGCCCAGGCGATCACGCCGGCAATCGCGGGTTTCGTAGCCAGCTCGACTGCGCTCGGCATCCCGATCATCGTTGGAAGCGTAATAAAGCTCGTCTACAACGGCGCGCTCTATGCGATGTTCAGGACGGTTAGGGCACCGGAAGAGTCCGGGAATTAAGGCGCTCAGTCACCGCAGGCTGTATGTGTAGTGCTGAGGTCCCTGTTCCAGGTCCCATGCAGAGAACCACCTGTTGATGTAGGGCAGGAGCTCGTTCGACAGGGCCGCGCGTTGGACCTCCCGGTCCGTCAGGGTTCGCGCCAGGGACTCCTTCAGCTGGGTACGCACTTCCGATTTGTCCGTTCTAAGGTACTGTCCACCCCTCAATAGGACTTCGCCGTCCACCATCACGGTGTCCACGTCTAGCCCCTTGCCACGGTACACCAGGGCATCGACGATGTCCGTGTCGGGGTGAAGGTAGGGATCTTCGATGCGGTCGAGGTTGACCAGCACCAGATCGGCGCGCTTGCCCGGCTCGATCGTGCCGACGTCTTCAAAGAAAGTCACCTTGGCCCCGTTTGCCGTGGCGAGCTCCAGCACCTCATGTGAAGTGGGGTGGGGAGAGTCGATTCCAGGCTCTCTGTGTATCTTCTGGGCCATCCTCATCTCCTGGAGGATGTCATTGTCGTCGTTGATCCCCGCCTCGTCGATGCCGAGGGCTACCGTAACTCCACTCTCAAGGAGGCGGTTAACCGGAGCGATGCCGCTCTTTAGTCTGAGGTTCGAGCTCGGGTTGGTGCAGATTGCCGTGCCAGTCTCGCCGAGGATGTCGATGTCTGACTCCGAAAGCCATACGCCGTGAGCGCAGGATACCTCGGGCCCAAGAATTCCGAGCTCTGCCAGATGCGCGAGCGGTGTACCGTTCCAGTGACGAGCGCCGTACATCCTCTGGTAGATCGTCTCCTGGAGGTGAATGTGGAACCCGGTTCCGCGCGTTCGGGCGAAATCGCTTATTGCGGTCAGCATCTGGTCAGAGCACCAGTGGACGTTGTGCGGGCTGACGAAGATGTTGGTTCGGGGACTCTGTCGTCGCGCGTGAAGCTCGCCGCAGGCGGCCAGATACTCTTCGAGAGAGATTGGACGGACCGCGATCTGCCCGCGGGCACTAGCCGCGAGTCTATCGGGAAGTGTCGATAGGAACCTGGCGTCATCTTCGTACACCAAGTGGTTCTGATCGCGTGTGGAAAGCGAAAAGGCCACCCTCATGCCGCTGTCTTCGTAGGCGTTTACGATCTCAGAGGCAGCGTCGTAGATTTCTACGCCCGGAGGAAGTCTGGCCGCCATGTGATTGTGCTGTACGGTCGTGATACCAGATTCGATCATCTGGATGGCGCACCACAGTGTATCGAGGTACGGATCAACATCACGGATTGCCCATCTGGCGATAATCCAGCTCTCGAGCGGAGCGTCCAGAACGCCTAGTTGGAACGGTGTAAGACCGACGTGATGGTGCGAGTTGATGAGTCCGGGAATGACCGCTTGCCTGTCAGACCCGATAACCTCCGCCGTCGGATACTTTCTTCGCATGTCGCTGAAAGGACCGACTTCGATTACGGAGCCGTCTTCGACGGCGACGGCGCTATTAGTTGCTGTCTCTGCCTGGTTGCTGCCGGTTATCCGGCACACGACATGACGACCTCTGACAAGTGTTACCGTCAACGTTACCTACCTCACCGAGTGATAAACGGAGTTGAAGAGCAACTTGTACGTGCCCCGCGCCTGGGCCCTGAAGTGCGGCCTGAAACCGAAGAGAATTGCTCTGCCCAGTCCCATAGGCACGGACGCCAGCGCGGAAAGCCCCGCAATTCGCTGCTGTCCGATCAGCCATCCACTGAGAAGAGTATCATCCCGCGAGAAGCTCGCGATCACCGTTCCCTTTTGAACACGGTAGGCCGGTCCGTTCATGTAGAGCGCCGCGGCATGTTCGGGCATCCCGAATCCGATCGGGTGGTCCGTATCGACCTCGATACTCAGGATACTTCCGGGCGCGAAGAACTCCGAGTTAGTCAGCCTTGCCAGAGGGTTGGACACTGGCAGATCCAGCCTTCTGGACAGAAACCGCGCGGAGTCGTCCCAGGCTATGATTGTGCCGCCTCGCTCGACAAACTGCTTCAGTGCGGCCACTCCGCGGTCTCCCAGTCCACCGGAGAATTTCGACGAATAGTGCGCGCGGCTGAAACCGCGGTAGAGCTGGCGAACCAGCTGATGGGGTACGATTATGCAGTCGAATCGCGTGTCGAGCCTCTCTTCTCGAACATCTTGATCGACAATCGAAGTGTACTCGAACCCGTACTGGTCGAATACGAACCGTGTCCATCCCTCCTCTATGCAAGGAACATAGCTGGCGTACAGCCCTATTCTAGGGGGCCTCATCAGCTTCAGACCTTCCGATGGCCGGTGCCAAAGAGCTTCGATATCGACACTCGAGTCAGAGTCGGCGACCGCCTCCCGAAATGCCGTAGAGGCAGGGACAACCCAGGTTCCAGGTCTAAGTACGACGTCATCGCATTCCAGGGACAACATTGCCCTAAAGACCGGATGCTGCTTGAAGAGGAGCTTGTTGACAAGGGCCGAACCAGCGTTCGACTCCGGGCCGATCGCAAACGCTGGCGCATCCTGGTTCACGCGATGTACGACCCCACAGGAAACGTCCGGCCTGTCCGTCACGGGTCTCGTCTTCAGCTTGAACGGTCGTTCGAGCTCATGGCACGTGACGCCCATTTTGAGTGGCAGGGTGTGTGCTGTCGCGTCGTATGGACGCTTCGGAGGTCCGCCGGGATACTGCCGGATGTCAGGGTACTGCTGCCGCTCCAACATGGTCTTGGCAAACGATCCGTAAGGCTGTCGAACCAGCACCAAACGGTCGCCTTTCTCAACGATCAGGCCGTCGCACTTCGTGTTCTCTTCCGATTCAACGACATCGACATCAGCCAAACGAAGTACGTCGGTCAACTCGTCCGCCGCGCTTCGGTCATGCTGACGTTCAGGTATCACGAACGCGAACGGCTTTCCATTGCGATTGGCAGTGCGCTTCAAGACCTCAAAAGAGTTCCTAACCCACCACTCACGGTTGGTGGCGGCATGGTCGAGACAGGCCATAGATGCTGACAGGTCGTACTCAACGATGTCTTTGAGAGTCCAGCGTCCGCCGGACCAGGGCATGGGATGATTCCAAGACTTGACTTTCGGAAGCTCGCCCCTGTCGTCCCTCAGCGCGGACTTGGGTAGATCGATTGGAGTGGCGATGCGAACGCTGGCAGCTTCGGAGAGGACTCGTACTCCTCCGTGATAGTGGGGATATGAACGGCTTGGGCTGTACGAATCATAGACCATATTGACGCCGACTCCAGCCTTGCCCTCAGCGGTGAGCTGCGCGGCCATGTATGTACCTAGCACGGATAGCTCGCTCTGGAGTACGGGGTCCACGTTTGGGCCTACGGGATCAACCAGTGGCGGCAGGATCATGCGCATCCCGTCGGACCGGGTCTGGTGAAGGTCGTAGGTGATGTGCGGACGCCACCTGTTGTGAATCTGGTCCACCACCAGTCGCGTCTCACGTTGGGTGAACATGAACCAGTCGCGGTTGTTATCGTGTCCCGTGTACTTGTGGTACAGGTAAGGGGGAATCGTACCCTCGAAGTGTGTTCCGACCGAGGCGTCGTACCAGTCTTTGACTCGCACGAGGCCGTCCGGATTCAGACTCGGCACCAGGAGCAGTATGACGTTGTCGAGAATGGACCGCACCCGCGGTTCGTCGGACGAGGCCAGCAGATGCGCCAATGAGAGTGACATCTGCGATGCTCCGACCTCGGTGGCGTGGATGCTACAGGTAATGGCCACGACTGCTCGCGCCTCTTCTATTGCACGGTTGGCTCCGGGGCTGTCCATCGTGTGGGGGTGCGAAAGTGACTGTTGGAGCTGCCTGTAGTTGTCTATTCGCGCCAGGTTTTCCGCCGAGCTGATAGCGCACACCAGGAAAGGGAGGTCTTCGGTGGTCCTGCCAATCTCGGAGACCTTCATCCGGTCGGTCTGGCTTTCAAGCAGACGAAAGTACCGAACGATCTCAGGCCAGCCGGCGAGCATTCGGTCCGCGCCAACCTCGAATCCCAAGAACTGCTCTGGTGTGGTAATATCTCCCATTGAGCCTAAAATCTGACTAACTCGAACAGGTCGATTTGGGCTTGAATTTCGGCCAATCGGGCCGACTTTCGCCCCTGATAGGATACAGCACGACGCATGTCAGCGCAGGAGTTTAGCAGAAACCATGTCCGATACCCAACAGACCATTCTTGTCGTGACACCTCATCCCGATGATGCGGAAGGGGGCGCGGGGGGCACAATTGCGAGGTGGACCGCCGAAGGCAAGAAGGTCGTGCTGGTCGTATGCACTAATGGCGATAAGGGGACAAGTGACCGGACGATCGAGCCCAGGGCGCTCGCGGAGATACGTGAAAAGGAGCAGCTGGATGCCGCAAAAGTACTCGATATCGCCGAGGTGGTGTTTCTGCGTTTCCCTGACCAGAACCTTGAGGACTGTGTCGAATTCAGGATGTCCCTCGTCAGGCAGATCAGAAAGCATCGCCCCGACCTTGTTTTGACGATCGATCCGAACCGACCGTACATCCGCCACCGTGACCACTACATGACTGGAAGAGTCACTCTGGATGCCGTGTTTCCGTACGCTCGCGACCATCTTGCCTTCCCTGAGCTAATCGAAGAAGGTCTCGAACCGTTCAAAGTGGGCGAGGTCTGGCTGTTCAGGTCGGAAGAGCCGGATACATACATAGACATTACTGACACGTTCGAGACCAAGATGGACTCTCTGTACTGCCACGTGAGTCAGATGTCCAGGCCCAAGGATGTCGCTTCATCACGGGCACGGGAACGCGCCGCCGAGACCGGCAAGAACATTGGAGGCGGACTTGCAGAGTCGTTCAAGCGGATAGTGCTTTGGCGCTAGTCAGGCTCGACTTCTTCGATCTTTGGCAGCTTCCCTGAGCTGCGCAGAAGGGTCAGCGCCTGCTTCTCCAGCTGGCGGACGCGCTCACGGGTTACTCCTAACTCACGGCCGACCTCTTCCAGCGTCCTGGGACGATCGTCGATGAAGCCGAATCTGAGGGCGAGCACCATCCTCAGTCGAGGCGGAATGTCGTCCAGCGCCTCGATAACGTCCTCCCGGGTCAAAAGCCGCATGGCGACCTCGTCCGGAGTACGTCCGCTGGTGTCCTGGATGAAGTCCTCGAGTGTGGACTCTTCCTCTCCAACCGGTGTCCCCAGCGAGATAGTGTGCTGACGCTGACGCATCAGAGTCTCGACCTGCTCCGGCGTCCAGTCCAGCTCTCTCGCGAGCTCTTCCGTGGTTGGATCCCTGTCCCTGTCACGCATCAAGTGACGCTCTGCGGTGTTAAGCTGCTGGAGGCGTTCAACCACGTGGACGGGAAGCCTGATCGTCCTGCCCTGGTCGGCAAGCGCGCGTGTTACCGCCTGGCGAATCCACCACGTGGCGTAGGTGCTGAACTTAAACCCCCTGTGCGGATCGTACTTCTCCACGGCCCGCATCAGTCCGAGATTTCCTTCCTGTACCAGGTCCAGCAGCGGCAGACCTCGACGCAGGTATCGCCGCGCGACGCTCACGACCAGCCTCAGATTGGAGTTGGTCAGCCGCTCTGAGGCAGCTTGGCCCCGATCTGTGATTATGCTCCACCAATGCTCGAGCAGCCTGTGCCGCCCGTCGATTGCGGCTTCCAGGGCCGACACGTCGAGCACGTCGTCGTAGAGCTGCGCGCCGAGAGACCCCTCGACAACTCTGAAGACTTCAGGAGGCACCAGACTCGACGTTCGCGAGAGGGCGGCGAGACTGGGGCCAGTGTCTTCAACTGGGATGCCGCTCGCGTCAGCCAGCGTATCCTTGAGCTTGTCAGACGGAGGCTTGTCCAAGAAGGCGCGGACGTCCGGGTCCCCGAGCAGAACGCTGATAGGAGCCTCGTTTGGAAGCTCGAAACCGGCCTCTGCCGCCAACGTCCTGAGCAGAAGCAGCTCCCTAACCGTGGCTGCAATTAGCGCAGCGGCGACCTCTGCCGTCGTCGGCTCCCTTTCGAGCTCGACGGTCAATTGCGCCCGCGTCTCTTTCAGCAACATCCAGCGCTCAACGTCGAGACCGAGATCCAACTCTTCGGGAGCGGTTAGCAACGCATGCTGCCCGATAGATCTCAGGTACTCCCTGACGGTATCCGTAGGCTCGTCCCCAAGCTCACGCTCATACGCCTTGAGCAAGTCCATCGAGCCTTCGCTGGATTTTCTGCGACTTCTCGGGGCGAGCAGAGACCATTCGTCGCTTGTGTCGAGCCGCTGATCTGTGAATCTTTCCTGACTGTCAGTCATGTTCTCTCTTCGGTCAGTCTTCAGCTTTCCGCAGACAATATCAGACACTGATTGACCATTCAACAATGAAAGGTACGTGATTTAGCCTCTAAGGGTTTCTGTTTCAGCTATGAGCAGCCTCGCGGAGGCGGGCAGCCATCAGGGTATGATCGCATTGGC
>JAAXHZ010000097.1 GCA_012270625.1 Dehalococcoidia bacterium
GTGAAGAGCATCAGGTTGAGCGGGTACTCCTCGCTGTCGGTCGCGCGCCGGAAGTCGTCTCTGAACAGGAACGTCGGCTTGCCGAGCGCGATCGCCATACCAAGCTCGACCATGACACCTTCGTCCGGCGGCACACCGTTGACGACCGCGAAGATCGCGTCGGAGTCACGGACGTCTCTGAAGTCGGCCTGACCTATTCGATACGCCCAGCCGGATACGGACGTGTCCTCCTGGTTGTTGCGCGCGAAAGGCTCCCACACCTCAAGGCCGAGCGATTCGAGGGCCGTGACTATGCCCGGAAGCAGCAACTCTCGCTGCTGAGCCGAGAAGCCATACGGGTTGGCGAGGTATATGGTCTTGGGTCGGCGCATGTTCAGACTACGGCGGCTGTTCTTCTAGGACAACCAGACACTTCACGCTGAAACCGGGTGTCCGAGGATTTCAGCGAATCTCCTGAAAGTTGGACTCTTTGAGGCGACTCGCTCGACACTGACGCGTTCAGCGATATTAGGGTTGTCACGTGTCTTTCGGAACTTGCGCCCGTTCTCTCGGAACACCCTTTCCAGCAAGTCAGCGGGTGTAGGGTGGTTTTCTGGATTGCTTCTTATGTTGACGCGAGCACGAGATCCAAGCACCGACTGGACAGCGTCCTCGTCACACGCAAGCCAGCCTTCCAAAGCGTGATCCACTACAGCGTATCTGACCGGAACCGACGAGGTCTCGTTCAGTCGTCTCTGGACAGGACGCACCCGCTGTTCAGTCACGCTAGGATCAACCCTCTCGGAGTCGATGCAGACGAGCACTAGATCGACGTCATTGTGTTCCCGCAGCAATTCTGACAAGTGACGAGCCATCTTATCGCCAATCAGCAGTTCGGACTGGGGAACAGCCTTTGATACGATTCTTAACCGATATCCTAGCTTCTTGATCAAGACTGGGATTGTGTCTTTGTCGCTACGCCCCTCAACGTACAGACCGAGACTCACGGCTCGCCGCCTAAGTATCCTGAGTACCACGCAGGTCCAGTGCCAAGTACTGCGACAGTTTCACGAAGTACGTCATCGTTTTTCAGTGGTTTCAGTTTCGTCTCGCCATTTTTCTTCTCGACTACAACGAAACTGTCGTATGGCAGCCAATCGAGCAGGTAGGGAGACTGGGTGGTGACTATCACCTGAGTATCCCGCGAAGCCACTTCCAGCATGTCAGCAACAGCTTCCATCATCTGTGGATGAATTCCGATCTCCGGTGTCTCCACACAGATAAGCTCAGGCTCGGGTCGCACGACGAGCGCGACCGACAGAGCTAAAGCCAGTAGAGTTCCGTCCGACAGTCCCCACGCGCCGATCGGTTTCTCGATTCCCTTCTCCTTGAGGGCCACATAGGTCTGTCCATCACCGAAGATGGGCGAGACAAGCCGCTCCACCGTTGGGACCATGACCTGTAGCATACCTACGGCCTCTTCGAGATCGGGATGACCCTCCGAAAACAGGCTGTGGATCACGGACGACAGGTTGGAGCCTAACTCGTTGAGGACCTTCTCCTGTTTCACTTTCGTCGGCTTGCGCATCAGGTCGGGGGAAAAGTTGTAGAACTGCCACGACCTGAGCTTATCCAGCGTTCGTCTTGCCTTTAGTGAAATATTGAAAGTAGTCGGAGACCTGTCCCCCAAGTTTCCGGCTGGTACGGAGTCAACGAGATGGCGCTCCTCCTCCAATTGAGGCATTCCTCGGGGATCCTCCGCAATCTCGGTCGTGAACCCGACATGCTCAGAGTTCGTGTCGTCACTGGAGAATTCGACCTCGAACCGCAGATGTGAGTCTGTATAACCTCCCCATATGACCTGAGCGTAGCCTCCCCGATCCTCCAGTTGTGACTTCATGAGAGCACACGAATGTGCAGGGTCGGAGTAGATGGCCTTCAGAAACTTCAGCGCGTCGAGTAAGTTCGACTTTCCTGAGCCGTTCGGCCCAATCAGTACAGTCAGCGGACCCGGGCTCAGTTCCACGTCTCTCAGACTGCGGAAGTTCTTAATAGCGACACGTGAGATCATGTTCTAATTGTAACCCTACTCCGCGCCGCAGAGGGTGCACGCCAGGGCGAACATGATCTTGGCGCCGCTGATGAGGCTCGCGATGCCGACGGACTCGTCCGTGCCATGCGCGCGGGACAGCATGGGGTCGTCGTCCGGATGAGAGCCGGAGAAGCCGTAGGTGATGACGTTGAGCGGACGTGTGAATCGCGAGTCTGTGAAGCCTGTGCTGATCGCGGGCACCCACTGGATGTCGTCGCGTTCCAGCGCGACCGCGGTCGCGGCCTGGATGTGCTCGGCCAGCTCGGTCTCGAACTCGGACGAGTTGGGAACGGCCATGTAGTCGATCTCGTAGCTGACGCCGGGAATGTCCTGCTTGATCCGGTCGAGCTCAGCGCGCAGGTAGTCTTCGTCCTGGTGCGGAAGAGTGCGGACGTCGCAAGTCAGCTTTATCTGCTCGGGTACGCTGTTCGACTTGATGCCGCCGTTTATCATCGTCGGCGTGATGGTCATACGGGACAGCGCCGTGAGCATCGACGCGAAGCGCGGGTTGTCCTCGGACACTTCCGCGATGATCTCATCGACGTTCTCCGCTGACGGCGCGTGCTCGATGGCGAAGTTGGACAGGTGAGCGAACAGGCTGGTAGAGGTGTCTCGCTCAGGCTCATAGCTCTCTATGCGGTTGAGAAGCTGCGACAGCCTGTACAGCGCGTTGGTGCCCTGCCAGGGAACCGATGCGTGGGCGCTGACGCCCTTGACCTCGAACTCCACCTGAAGCCTGCCCTTTTCGCCTACGCCGAGGATGTAGGTCAACCCTCCGGCGGCCTCGATCGGCGTTCCGCCGCCCTCGTTGACCGCGTACGGCGCGGTGATCTTCTCAGGGTGATTCTCGGCCAGCCATCCAAAGCCGTACCGTCCGCCGTGCTCCTCGTCCGCGCCGGAGCACAGGATGAGGCTGTCTCTGAGCTTCACACCGCTGCGCTTCAGCAGACGCATAGCCATGAGCTGGGCGGCAAGCAGGCCCTTGCAGTCGGACGCTCCCCTGCCGTAGATGCGTCCCTCGTAGATGGTCGCGCTGAAGGGAGGGAACATCCACTTCTCCTCCTCTTCGACTGGAACGACATCGGTGTGAGACATGAACATCAGCCGCGCCGGCGCGTTACTGCCCTCAATCCTGGCTATGATGTTGCCGCGCTCAGGCACCCGTCCCAGTATCTCCGACTCGATCCCGTCTTCGGCGAGCCAGTCCCGGACGTACTCGCAGACCGGCGTCTCATCGCCCGTGGGCATGAATCCGGTGTTTACCGACGGAATCTGGACGAGGTCTCTGTGAAGCTGGACGATCTCGTCTTCCATGCCGTCAATCTGGGCGAATATGGATCGTAGGTCCGGCATTGGCCTCTCCTATATTTACTTGAACAGGTAGCGCGCCATGAGCAGCCCGGCAACGGTCTTCGCGTCCTGAATTTCGCCGAGCCTGATTAGCTGGTCCACCCTGGACATTGGAACCGTCTCGACGCTTATGTCCTCATCCTCATCACCCGGCAGCCGGCTGGGAACCAGGTCGCGCGCTATGTACAGGTACAGGAACTCGGTGCAGAACCCCGGCGACGAGTAAACGCCGCCGAGCGCGCGAAGGTTGTTCGATACGTAGCCGACCTCCTCTTGCAGCTCGCGCTGCGCCGTGTCATCGGGAGACTCTCCACTCTCCACGACACCCGCCGGCAGCTCCAGCAGCGACCGTCCGGCGGCGTACCTGTACTGGCGAACCAGCAGCACGTTGTCTTCCCCGTCGATGGGAACGATCGCCACCGCGCCCGGATGCTGGACGACCTCCCTGGTAATCTGCCTGCCGTCGGGCATCAGCAGCGTGTCAACCCTGGTCTCGATGACCCTGCCGCTGAAAACCGTCTCCTGGCTGATTGGCTGGAGCTGCTCCAAGATGTCCGCTCCTTAAATGTTCAGAGCCGGGTCAGTATTTTACGAGTGCGGGGCGTGCCATGCCCCTGCTTTATGGGTGCGGGACACGCCCCGCCCGCTCAGGTCTGGGAAGTGAGATTATAGACCAGTCCCAGCCGGCGCGTAAGCTGGTTGTAGAACGCGGTCCTGGGCTGGGAGCGAAGGAAGCGCGCCGTGTAGAGGCTGCGCCTGATCGTCACCTTGAAGTCCGGCTCCAGCTCCACGTCCTCCATGCCATCTACGCTCAGCGAGGCGTGCTTACCGTCGGTGGCCGACAGTGTCACCTCGGTGTCGTGAGGCAGTACGAGACCGTCGCGCAGGCCCGTGTGGGGCGCGACAGGCTGAAGCATTATCATCTCCGCCTCAGGGAAGAAGATCGGCCCACCGGCGGAGAGCGCGTAGCCCGTGCTGCCGGTGGGAGTCGAGACGATCACGGCGTCCGCCCTGTAAGAGGTCAAGAACTGTCGGTCCACGACAGTATCTATGTCCAGAAGTCTGGCTACGCCGCCTCGCCCGATGACCACGTCATTGAGAGCGTCCGCGCAGAGATGCAGCTTGCCGCTTCCGTCGGTCACGGTGGCGCGCAGCATCATCCGGCGCTCCACGCGCATGTGACCGTTGAGGTACGCGGGGAGACGTTCGGCCGCATCCTCGACCCGCAGCTCGCTCATGAAGCCGACCCTGCCCATGTTGACCCCGACGATCGGAACGGAGTGGGCGGCGATTGCGTGAACCGTGCGAAGAATAGTGCCGTCTCCCCCGGCTACGACGATCAGCGTCGTCTCGGGGAGCACATCCGAGCGTTCAGACACTTCGAACGCAGACGACACCCATGACTGGGAGCGAAGTTCGAGACTGGAGATTAGCGAGTCTATAAGGCGCGGCGCTTGATCGACCAGCGCGTTATAGACGAATCCGATCAGAGGCATGTGAGTCGCCAGTTGAGATCTGTCGTTAGACGAGGACAGTTTACCAGCTTTTGAGGCCGAAGAAGAGGAGCCTCCTGATATTGACACCAACCGAGTGAACTTGGTACTGTACAGTTCGTGATGAAATTCGCAACCGCCAACTTCTACTTTGCGACCTACGCTTATTTTAGCGGCCCCATGCTGCCGACTGAGTCGTAACGTCCAGAGTCTGAAGAAGACGAAGATAGACAATAAGACCCCAGTCGGCAGCGACTGGGGTTTTTGCTTGTCTGAAGAGAGAGGCAGTCCAGAGCCACAGGAGGAAATCGGGCCGATGCAAGAGTCACCTACCAGGGATGTGAATGTCGTGAGCACAAGTCAGCTAATCAGCCCCGTAGAACTGGTCAAAGAGCTTCCCATCAGCGCCGCCGCGGAGCGGACGGTGCTGGAGGGTCGCGAACAGATACGAGCCGTACTTCGCGGGGACGACGACCGCATGATGATGGTCGTCGGGCCGTGCTCGATTCACGATGAGCGCGCCGCCGTCGAGTACGCGGAGCGGCTGCTGAAGCTGAGCGAGGAGCTCAAGGACAGTCTGCTGATCGTGATGCGAGTGTACTTCGAGAAGCCGCGAACCACCGTTGGATGGAAAGGGCTGATCTACGATCCCCACCTCAACGATACCTTCGACATCGATGAGGGTCTGCGAACCGCGCGGCGGCTGATGCACTCGATCGCGGAAATGGGTATGTACACTGGAACCGAGTTCCTGGATCCCATAGTCCCGCAGTACCTCGCTGACCTGATCTGCTGGTCCACGATAGGCGCAAGGACCACCGAGAGCCAGACGCACAGGCAGATGGCGAGCGGCCTGTCGATGCCTGTTGGCTTCAAGAACGGCACGGACGGAAGCGCCCAGATCGCAGTGGACGCGATGCTCTCCGCCAAGTCCTCGCACGCATTTCTGGGGATCGATCACGACGGCCAGACCGCCGTCATTCATACGAAGGGCAACCCGGACGGTCACCTGGTGCTGCGTGGAGGCCGCGAAGGTCCGAACTTCGGCGCCGAGTCGATCGCCGAGGCACACAGGATGCTCAACGAGGCGCAGGTCCGCTCCGAGCTGCTGGTGGACTGCTCTCACGGAAACTCGAACAAAGACCACCGGAGACAGCAGATCGCCTTCAGGGACGTAGTGAGCCAGCGTGTGGGCGGCAACGGCAACATCATAGGCTGTATGCTGGAGTCGAACCTCAACCCCGGCGCTCAGAAGCTGAACGGAGGACGAGACTCGCTGGAGTACGGCGTCTCGATCACCGACGCCTGCATCGGCTGGGACGAGACCGATGAGCTCCTCCGCTGGGCCCACGACAAGGCCGATGCCAGGGTTCCCGTAACAGCGGATTAGCCGAACACATTCAGACCGGGCCACAAAAGCCCCCGTAGATCCTCCAACGACTCTACGGGGGCTGATACTCCGCTGTTCTCGAACAGCTCCGCCACTGCATCGGTCCCAAAGTCGTGGAGCAGGGTCCAGGCGGCGACTCGGTGTCCCCAGAGCGGGTCTCTCGCTAATTCTGGATCGTATGCTTTGAGGAACGCCCTCATAGCGACAATATCGCGGTCGAACAGACCGAGCCATAGCGGCATCCACTCATAGTCCCGGACGCCAATTCTGGCGTCTCCAAAATCGATCATCGCGTTGACTGACCACCCACCTTCCGTTCGATCTATCAGCAGATGGTCTGACTCAAGATCACCGTGAACGATTACAGGATCAGCGGACTCGGCCTCTGCGATCGCGTCGTCCAGTATTCGTCCGAGAGCCTCGGACAGATCGGGCGCTATCAGCCGCCGCTCTATGAGTTCAGTCAATACGCTGCCGCGTCTCCGCGCGACGAGCGCATCCCACCGCTCGCCCGTGGCCACATCTGACACAAGACGCACATCGGTATCGTGCAGCTTGCGAACCAGGACACCAATCTCAGCGACGATACTCTGCACGTCAACAAGGCACGACTCCTGTATTAGAGACCTGAGCGTGCGGCCCTCACAGAATTCGACGATGAGATAGTCCCAAGCCGTTCGGTCGTGGATGTGTCCGCTTGCCAGAGATCGAGGGACCGGGACATCACCGCCGTTCCCCAAAACCTCTATGAGACGCCGCTCGAAACCGAACTCCTGCCAGAATGGGCTGTAGATCTTGAGCACCGCCCGTCGGTCAAGGATAAACACCGCATTGGTATTAGACCTGGGTATCTCGATACTCCGATACCCGATCCCCTCCCGCGCGCAAATCAGGTCGATCATCGGCGTCCACAAAGGCGCATCGTTGAACGCCGAAGTCCAGTCCGCCCACGTCTCGATCGGCGGCAGCAGAAATTCTAAGGGGCTGTGCAATTCACTCCCCCTCGTACAGCAGAGTGTCGGGGTGGAAGGCGTACCACCCGAACCAGAAGGACACGTACGACGGCAGCCTGTCCAG